>JAGWNO010000084.1 GCA_028871235.1 Gammaproteobacteria bacterium | reverse complement strand
TGAGGGACAGGCGGCGGCAGTGGCGTATCGCGCTCCAGGCCAAGCGTCACGAAACGTTGTACGGTCTGGGTGAGCCGCGATTTATCCAGCCGGCGCATGTCATTGATGAGACCGTAGCGCCACTCGCCGCGATAGCCGGTGCGCAGCGGGATGTGTGCAAAGAACGGCACCAGCGCCGACTTCCAGGAGCGCGGCAAAACAATCGCCTGGTCATAACGCCCCCGCAGCAGCCGGCCCAGCCTCCGGCGTGCACCGAAACCGAACTGGCCGTGACCGAGGGGCAGCGTCACCGCGTTACTGACTTCCGGCATGCGCGCCAGCAGCGGCTTTGACCAAGCCGGCGCCAGTACGTCAATCTCGGAATCGGGAGAATGTTTTTTTATGGTGATGAATAAACTCTGCGCCATCACCATGTCGCCGATCCAGGCAGGGCCGACGACCAGAATTGAAGGGGTGCTGTGTGCTGCGCGCTGCGTGCCGTTCACACTTCAGCCTTTATTGGAGTTCAGCCACTCCATGTACTGCTGCACGCCCTGCTCTACTGTCATAAATGGGTGCTCACAGCCGGCGGCGCACAACGCGCTCATGTCCGCCTCGGTGAAGCTCTGGTAGCGGCCCTTGAGGTTATCGGGGAACGGAATGTATTCGATTCGCCCCTTGCCATGGAATTTGATCACCGCGCGCGCCACGTCATTGAAAGTCTGACTGCGGCCGGTGCCGAGGTTGAATATACCGGAGGCCTTGGGATGGTCCAGGGCCCACAGGTTCACGGCGCATACGTCGTCCACATGGATGAAATCCCGGCGCTGTTCGCCGTCGGCGTAGCCACCGCGGCCTTCGAACAGCTTACATTTGCCGGTTGCCAGGATCTGGTTGTTGAAATGCAGGGCGGTGCTGGCCATCTTGGCCTTATGCTGCTCGCGCGGGCCGTACACGTTGAAATAGCGGAAACCCACCACCTGGCTCTTGGGCGCGGTCTTCAGGCGGCGGCGCACGTACTGGTCGAACAGGAACTTGGAATAGCCGTACATGTTGAGCGGCGCTTCGTACTGGCGTTCCTCCCTGAATACCCGGCCGCCGCCGTATACGGAAGCCGATGAGGCATAGATGAACGGGATGCTGCGCGCCAGGCAGTGCTCCAGCAACAGCTTGGAGTACTCGTAGTTCACCGCCATCATGTACTGGCCGTTCCATTCGGTGGTGTCGGAGCAGGCGCCGTTGTGGAACACCGCTTCGATGGGGCCGCCGAAAGTGGCGCCGCCGGTGAGCTGCTGCAGAAAGGCGTCCTTGTCGCGGTAATCGGCGACCTCAGCCTCCACCAGGTTCCGGAACTTGGTGCCGTCCCTGAGATCGTCCACCACTATGATGTCGGACTGGCCGCGCCGGTTGAGCGCCAGCACCAGATTGCTGCCCACGAAGCCGGCGCCGCCGGTGACAATGATCATGATTGCTTTCTCTTCGAATAGATAACCATGTATTTATAGAACACCCCGTTGGCTTCCGACACGGAGATCAGCAGGCCGCGCCAGCCGTCCAGTATCCCGAGCCGCAGAAAGTAGGCGCGGGAAAACGCCCAGAAAGCCTTGAGGAAGATGACCACCGGAGGGTAGGTGCGGCTGGATTCGCCCGCCTTGAGCATGGTATAGCGGTGCATCTTCACCAGGAAATCCCCGGCGTCGCGCATGGCGGTGTGCCGCAGCACTCCTGCGAGCCGAACCGGCTGCTCGCCCGGTTTCAGTTCCAGTTTTTCGTGGACCGCCGCGGCGGTGAAACGATGCGTGGCGCGATTGTAGAGACGCGTGAGCCACTGACTGCCCCAGCCGCCGTGGCGCACGCGTTTGCCGAGGAGGTAATTCCGCCGTTCCACGGCGTAAGTCACCCCGGGTTTGTCGAGGGCCAGGCCGGAGAGGCTCGCGGCCAGGGCCGCGTCCACCACCTCGTCGGCGTCCAGCGAGAAAATCCAGTCGTTACGCGCCAGCGCGGCAGCTGAATTCCGGGTGGGACCGAAGCCCCGGAATTCCCCCTTGTAGATGCTCACGTTGGCATAGCGCGCGGCGATAGAGAGTGTGTCGTCCTGGGAACCGTTGTCGTACACCACCACTTCGCCGAAGTCGCACACGCTGTCCAGCGTCGCCGCCAGCGTGGCGGCGGCATCGCGAACCATCAGCACCACGGAAATGCGGGAAAGCGCGTGGGACCCTTGTGCGGTGGATGGTCCGCCGGGGACGGCAGAGCTGGAGGGCGCGTCAGGTGGATTGATCACGGAAACTTATGTCAGGCTCTGCAGGTTTTTAAACAGCTTGATCAACGAGTGTGTACTCGGCCCCACAGTAAGGGCACATGGCCTCGCCGCTGTCTTCGATGGGCAGGAACACCCGTGGATGGGAGTTCCATACGCTCATGCCTTCCATGGGACAGTGCAGCGGCAGGTCCTTGCGGGTCACCTGGTAATGGCGGTGGGCATTGGGGGTCTCTTGCCCCTCATTCTGGAAGGCGGCGGCTTTGGCCACGGTCACACCTCGGGAAACCTTGGACGGAGCGTGATTATACCAAGCTACTCCGGGCTCTCGACGGACGTCGGCCCGATGACCTCCTCCCACAGGGCCCGTACCCGACCGCGCCGGGGCTCTGCGGCCTCCAGCGGCATGCGCGCGGGACGCCCTTCCAGACTGCAGCGGTGCACGATGCGACGGAATTCCCGGTAGGTATCGGCGAGCAACAGCCCGGTATCCGCAGCCAGTACGCCGCTCGCCACCAAGCCTTCCAGGTTGCGGATGTTGTCAGGCCAGTCCAACAGTTCGGGATGCGCGGCGGCATGGCGCAACACCCAGTACTGCACCAGGAACTCGATGTCGGTGAGCCCGCCGAGGTCCAGCTTGATGTCGAACCCGCCGTGTGCTCGGCCATGTTCCTTGAGCATGCGTGCGCGCATGTGCCCCACCTCGCGCCTGAGCGCCTCGCCATCCCGCGGCCGGCCGAGCACTTCGCGACGCAGCATGTTGAATCTATCGCCCACGCCCGCGTCACCTGCCACCGGCCGTGTCCGCAGCAGCGCCTGATGCTCCCAGGTCCAGGCCTGCTCGCGCTGATAGCGGCTGAAGCTTTCCAGCCCGCTGACCATGAGTCCCGCCGCGCCGCTGGGTCGCAGGCGCGTATCCACCTGATACAGCACACCTGAGGTGGTGGGGATGGAGAGGATGTTGATGATGCGCTGTGCCAGGCGCGTGAAGAACTCGTTGTTGTCCAATGCCCGGGCGGCAGCGCGCGTCTGCTGATCTTCTCCATCGCTGTCATGCAGGAATACCAGATCGAGATCGGAAACGTAACCCAACTCGAGACCGGCGAGCTTGCCGTAGGCGATGATGCCGAAGCGCGCACGGCGTTCGCCGGCCGCATCACGGCACCAGGGCTCGCCGTGCCGCAGGCTCATATGCTGCCAGGCGATCTCCAGCGCCTTGCGGACCACCTGCTCCGCGATCCAGGTAAGGAAGTCGCTCACCTTCATCAGCGGCGCACTGCCGGTGAGGTCCGCCGCCGCCACCCGCACCACCGCGGTCTGCTGGAACTGGCGCAGGGCGTCCATCTGGCCTTCCAGATCGCCGGCGGCGACACCGCTGAGAGCGCTTTCCAGTTCCGCATGCAGCGATTCCTGCGAAGGAAACTCATTGAACACCCGCGGATCGATCAATTCATCCAGCAGCAGCGGCGTGCGCGCCACCATGTCGGTGAGCCAGGCGCTGCCGGCGGCGAGCCGCGCCAGATGTTCCAGCGCCGTGGGGTTTTCCGCCAGCAGCGTCAGATAGGTGGAACGCTTGGCGATGGCTTCCACCACCCGCAGCAGACGCCTGAAGGTCTCATCCGGGTCAGCGGCGCCGCGCGACACCTCGAACAGCTGTGGCAGCAGTTCATCCAGGCGCCGGCGGCCGCGCTCGCCCAGCGCCCGCAACAGCGGTCCGTCCCGCAGCTGCTGCAGCAGCGGCAGGACCTGTGCGGGCTGCGTGTACCCGGCAGCCGTCAACAGATTTGCCGCGTCCGCCGCCGTGAGCGCGCCGCGCCACAGTACCGCGAACGCGGATTCCCGGTGCGGCTGCTCATGCACCGCCCGCGGCGCTACGAACACGGCCGCGAATATCCGCTGCACCTGACGGCGATGCCCGTCGAGCGCACCGCTGAACCCCGGCCAGTCGGCGTATCCCATGGACCAGGCCAGCCGCGCGCGGCCGGCCGCGTCTCGCGGCAACTCATGGAGCTGCTCATCCTTATGTTCCTGCAGCCGGTTCTCCACCCGCCGTAGGAATACATAGGCCGCAATGAGCGCGTCCGCTTCCGGCTGTCTCAGGTAATCCGCCCGGCCGAGATGTCGCAGTACCGCGACGATGCCGCGCTCGCGCAGCGCCGGCTCGCGGCCGCCACGAATCAATTGGAATACCTGGCCGGTGAATTCGATCTCGCGTATGCCGCCGCGGCCAAGCTTGATGTTGTCCTCGATCCCGCGCCGCGCCACCTCCTGCATGATGAGCTGCTTCATATCGCGCAGCGATTCGAAGACGTTGAAATCCAGGTAGCGGCGGTACACGAACGGCCGCAGCATGGCCAGCAGCCGCTCACCCTGGGCGAGATCGCCGGCCACCGGCCGCGCCTTGATTAAGGCATAGCGCTCCCATTCGCGGCCGTGGTTCTGATAATAGGTCTCCAGGGCACCGAAACTCATGGCCAGCGGCCCGGCCGCGCCGAACGGCCGCAGCCGCAGATCCACACGGAATACGAAACCGTCCGCCGTCACTTCATCCAGCGCGCGCGCCAGTTTCTGGCCGAGGCGTACGAAATATTCCTCGTTGTCCAGCGGCTTCGGTCCGTCACTGGCGCCGTTTTCCGGATACGCGAAGATGAGATCGATGTCCGAGGAAAAATTGAGTTCCCGGGCGCCGAGCTTGCCCATGCCCAGCACCACCAGCGACTGCAGTGCACCCTTGGCGCTGCGGGCGACGCCGTGACGCTGCGCGTGCCAATGCGACAGCCGCGCAAGTGTGCCGTCCACGCAGGCGTCCGCCAGATCGGACAGATCGTGCAGGGTTTCATCCAGGCTTGCCCAGCCGGCCAGCTCCCGCCAGGCGATGCGCACCATCTCGCGCCGGCGGATATGCCGCAGCACGCGCGCCAGCTCTTCCTCATGCTGTATGGAGTGTAATGCGATACCCACCCGTGATGAGGGTGAAGTGGTTGTTTGCAGATCCCGCGAATTGATGAGATCGGTCAGCAATTGCGGATCACGGATGCAGTGCTGGGCCACGAATTCGCTGCACACCCATACCCGCGGCAATGACAACCGCACTTCCTCCGGCAGTGCCGGCAACGGCGGTGGATAGCGCTCCCAGATGGAACGCAAGAGTTCTGGAATGGCGTCGGTTGTAGTCTCCATCGAACGAATCATTTGTGGTTGTAGGCGGCGACCCAACTTAACTGTAACCTAATCATATGAAAGCGCCATCACGTCCACCCGCCACGCTGCGGTTCTTCGCCACCGCGCCCAAGGGACTGGAACCCATCGCGGTTGAAGAATTGCGCACGCTGGGCGCCGCCAATGTGCGGGAACAACGCGGCGGCGCCGCCTTTGAGGGACCGCTGGCCGCCGGTTACCGCGCCTGCCTGTGGCTGCGCAGCGCCAACCGGGTGCTCATGCCGCTCTCGAGATTCGAGGCACCGGATGATGCCAGTCTGTACGCCGGCATCAAGCGCATGCCGTGGGAGAAGGATCTCTCCACTGACGGTACGCTGGCGGTGGATTTCACCGGCACCGCCGCCGGCATCACCCATACCCAATACGGCGCGCAGCGGGTCAAGGACGCGGTGGTGGACCGTTTCCGCGAACGCGTCGGCCGGCGTCCCTCGGTGGATCGGGAGCGTCCGGACATCCTCATCAACTGCCACCTGCACCGCAACGTTGCCACCGTGAGCCTGGATCTCTCCGGTGACAGCCTGCATATGCGCGGTTATCGCACCCGGGGCGTGGCGGCGCCGCTCAAGGAAAACCTTGCCGCCGCGCTGCTGCTCAAGTGCAACTGGCCGGAGATCGCCAGACAGGGCGGCACGTTCGTGGACCCGCTGTGCGGTTCCGGCACACTGCTCATTGAGGCGGCGCTGATCGCCGGCGACACAGCTCCGGGACTATGGCGGGATCACTGGGGATTCTCCGGCTGGCTGCGGCACGATGCCGCTCAGTGGGAGGCACTCTTCAAAGAAGCGCACCAGCGCAAAAACACTGCTCAGGCAAGCATGCCGGTGATCCTCGGTTTCGACCATGACCCACAGGCCGTCGAGGCGGCGAGAAATAATATCCAGGCTATCGGCCTCGGCAACCACATCCAGCTGCAGAAAGTAGCATTGCAATCCAACCGCCTGCCGCCGCGTCTCAGACCCGGACTCGCGCTTACCAATCCGCCCTACGGCGAACGTCTTGGTGAAGCCGACAAACTCGGGCCTCTATATATGACTCTGGGCAACTGGTTCAAGAACCAGTGTCTCGGCTGGCAGGCGGGTGTCATCACCAGCGATCCGCAGCTCGGTAAACAGCTGGGCATCCGCGCACGCAAGCTGAACTCCTTCTATAACGGCGCGCTGGAATGCAAACTGCTGCAGTTCAGCGTCGAGCCACAGTGGTTCATGGGCAACCGGACCGCTGCGCAGTCACAGTAATACACCCGCAGATCCTGCCTCGAATTAACATCTTTCTACATCGCCTTATAGAATCTCTGCAAAAGCCCCTCCTGGACTTTTACAGGCTCGGCAAGCCCGGCACATCCCCGGACTCGCCTCCGACGAATCAAGCACGTGAGTGCTTGATTCGCGAACGGCACACCCCCGTGCCGCGAAAGCCTTGTATAAGGCAGGGTCTCCTTATGACAACTTGGTGATTCCCAATCGCCTGCACGGCAAGCGCGCATACATGGACTAGAATTGATTCCCCGCAATCCCGGAGATCGCTATGGCACGCAAAAAAACCACCAGGAAATCCAAATCCGCCAAACCTAAGACCAGCAGGCGCAAGCCCAAGGCCACGAAACCCCGCCAGGTCAAGCCTATCCCCGCCGGTTACCACAGCGTCACCCCCTATTTGATCATCAATGGGGCGGCGGTGGCGCTTGAGTTCTACAAAAAAGCCTTCGGCGCAAAGGAACTGTTGCGCATGCCCCACGGCGAGCGCATCGGCCACGCCGAGATCATGATCGGTGATTCCCACGTGATGCTGGCGGACGAATTCCCAGATATGGGTGCCCGGGCGCCCATGCAGGGAACTCTGCCACCCGTGGGCATGATGGTGTATGTCAAAGATGTGGATACGGTATTCGCGCGCGCCGTGGCCGCCGGTGCCAAGGTCGAACGGCCGGTTGCCAACCAGTTCTACGGCGACCGCACCGGCGGCGTCATCGATCCCTTCGGTCATCGCTGGTACATCGGCACCCATATCGAGGACGTGCCGCCGAAGGAATTGCAAAGGCGCATGCAGGAGACCATGAAATAATCGCTAACGAAAGAAGTCCCGCGAACGCGGGATTTCTTTCGAACGATATCCAAAAGCACTTTTCCCTGTGTACTCCCAGGTGTACTGCGAAAAGGCGCGTCAATCACGATGCACGGCCGCTGTCCGTTTGGAGGCATCAGGCGGCCGGAATCCCGGAAGGCTGCCGTGCCGTGGTCAGAATCACGCCGCCGCCGCGCGTTGAGTGCGGCTGACAACCAGTGCCATGCCCAGACAGAGCGCGATGGCAATATCAAAATAGCCCGGCAATGGGAAGAAGTAAGCCCATACCAGTGCCGCGTACACGAGATTGGCCGCCAGGAACAGCGCAACGACGGGTTGCACCAGCCTTGCTGACGTCTTTGCAATTGCCGCGAGCTGCCAGAACAGCACCGCTTCGAACAGGCAGTTGATGGCCGCCATCAAGCCGTAGCCGAAATACATGTCCCAGTAGCTGCGCTGCATGCCCGAGAAGCTGAAAACGTGGTCACGCATGGCCTGCACCACGGCGATCTCCTCCGCGCCGTGTCTGGGAGCATAGGTCAGAAACAGCGTCCCGTGGCCGATGAACTGCAGCAGAGCTATGACGGCGGCGACACGCAGTATCGTGACGGGCTTCACGGGCGGCTGCTCTTGGTGGTTCCTGCCTGCACCAGCCCGACCACATGCCCTTCCGGGTCGCCGAACAGGGCGATGGTGGGCCCGCCCGGGATGGCCATCGGTCCCATGACTGTCCGGCCGCCCAAATGCGCGATTTTTTCCAAGCTGTCCTTCAGGTCGGGGGCTTCAATATAGAAGGTGACATGGCCCGGGCCGCCGCCCATGGCCGCGCCGATACCGCCGTTGATACCGCCCTGCGCCTTGGGCAGCGCCATGGCGTACCCCGGGGCCGACGCCGCCATCTCCCAGTCGAACGCGTCCCGGTAAAAGCTCTGGAGTACCTTCGGGTCCTTGCCCAGGACCTCAAAATGCAGAACTGGATTGCCCATGTGCAGCTCCCGTGAATGGGGGAATTCCCCTGTGAATAGGTTTAACTCATGAAGTTTAAAAAATCAAGTATACAATTGAAAAAATAAATTTCCCTGCTACACTGGGGACATGCGTTCCTATGGGCAGTTCTGTGCAATGGCGAAAGCCCTCGACTTGGTGGGGGATCGCTGGACCCTGCTGATGGTGCGGGAACTCCTCATGCGCGGGCCCCTCCGCTACACCGACCTGCGCCAGGGTCTGCCCGGCATCGCCACCAACCTGCTGGCGCAGCGGCTGGAGGATCTGGAAAATGCCGACATCCTGCGGCGTGAATACGCACCGCCGCCCGTCGCCACCACGCTGATTGAGCTGACCCCCCGCGGTATGGAGCTCGAACCCGTGCTCTTTGAGCTGGGCAAGTGGGGTGTCCCCCTGCTGGCCAAACCCGCGAAAAATGATGCGTTCAGCAGCCACTGGCTGGCGCTGCCCGCCAAGCATCTGCTGC
>JAGWNO010000083.1 GCA_028871235.1 Gammaproteobacteria bacterium | reverse complement strand
AAAACGCGAATCGCCCTAGACAACTTAGTTTTCGGATAATCTCTCTCTTTCAACAGCTTTCTTAGAATATCTATTTTCTTTCTTATATCTGATCTTGGCAAAACAATCATTGTTCGATTGAGGTCAGTACCCAAAGCAACCTTTATTGACTCGTTCAGCTTTTCTTCAATAGTACTGCATACCCAGGAGGCATATCCCACGAGGGCAAGAAAATTATTTACCGCTTTTTCCGTCTTCTCTATTTGCTCTTTTTTATCAGCCATGACGGCACCTCTATTTTTGTCCAACTTCTGGCTGGGCCGCAGGCTAGTGTTCTGGCAACAACTTCCCCGGATTCAACAAGCCTTTCGGATCAAACTGCCGCTTGATGCGGCGCATGAGGTCCAATTGAACCTGGTTGAATTCCAGCGCCATGAAGGGCCGTTTTTCCAGCCCCACGCCGTGTTCGCCCGAGAGCGTACCGTCGAGCGACAGCACCAGTTTGAAAACTTCCTGCAGACAGGGTTTGACCTGTTTCATTTGCTCCACATCGTCCGGATCAATCAACAGATTCACGTGGATGTTGCCATTGCCGGCATGGCCGAAGTTGACGTTGGTGATGCCATAACGGCGTGATATCTGCTGCAAGCCGGAGATCAATTCCGCCATGCGCGACACGGGCACGGCCACGTCTTCGTTGATTTTCTTCGGCGCGATTTTGCGCAGCGCCGGGGAGAGCGCCTTGCGCGCTGCCCACAGGGCTTCGGTTTCCTGGTTATCGTGCGCCGCACGTAATTCCACCAGTCCTTCGCCGCGAGCGGCCGCTTCGACGGCTGCAACGCTGCTCGCAATCTGGGAAGTGAGGCCATCCACCTCGATCAGCAGCATGGCGCCCGCGTTGCGGGGCAGGTCGGTTTGGGCGTAACTGCGGATCATCCTGATGGCGGCGTGGTCCATGAATTCCAGTGCACAGGGTGTGACCGCCTGGGCCATGATTCTGGAAACGGCGGCGGCGGCAGAGGTCATGTCGGAATACACCGCGCGCAACGTGCACACCGCCTCGGGCTTCGGCGTCAGTTTGAGCGTGGCTTCGGTGATGATGGCGAGAGTGCCTTCGGAGCCGATAATGAGGCGCGTGAGGTCATAACCCATGACGCCCTTGCTGGTAAATACTCCGGTACGCAGTTCTTCGCCAGCCCCGGTCACGATGCGCAGTCCCAGCACGTTATCCCGCGGCGTGCCGTATTTGACGCTGCTGGGCCCGCCGGCATTGCAGGCCAGGTTGCCACCCACGGTGGAATAGGCGGCCGAAGTCGGTGCCGGCCCCCAGAAGAAGCCGGCGGCGCCCGCGGCTTCCTGCGTGGCGCTGTTGGTGATGCCGGTTTCCACCACCATGAGACGGTCTTCGGGACTGAAACGCAACACGCGGTTCATGCGCTCGAGCGCCAGCACCAGACCGCCGGCCAGCGGCACCGCCGAACCGGTGGTGCTGCTGCCCAGGCCGCGGGCCAGCAGCGGCACGTTGAATTCGTTACACAGCCGCACGCTGTCACGCACTTCCTCGTGGGATACGGGGAAAGCGACCGCGTCGGGTTGCGATTGCCTGCGGCTGTTGTCGTAACTGTATGGCCAGCGGTCGGCCGGGTCGCTCAATACGTCATCCTCACCGACGATGTGCGCGAGTCTCCCGAGGAATCCCGCCGGCAGTCTGGATGCTGCTGCCATGGACTCAACGCGCTTCGCCGAACAGTTGTTCGTCGATGAGGTCGCACAGGCAGTGGAGAACCAGCAAGTGCACTTCCTGGATGCGGGCGGTGATCTTGGCGGGTACGCGGATTTCCACGTCGGAGGATTTGAGCTGCGCAGCCATCTTGCCGCCGTCACGGCCGGTGAGCGCCGCCACGTATACGCCTTTCTCGTGGGCCACGTCGATGGCGCGCATAACGTTTGGCGAGTTGCCGCTGGTGGAGATGGCCAGCAGTACGTCGCCGTTTTGCCCCAGGGCGCGCACCTGTTTGGCGAACACCTCGTGGTAATCGTAATCGTTGGCGATGGAGGTGAGGGTGGAAGTGTCCGTGGTCAGCGCGATGCCGGCGAGTGGTGCACGCTCCCGTTCAAAACGGTTGAGGAGTTCTGCGGAGAAATGCTGCGAATCCGCTGCCGAGCCGCCGTTGCCACAGCTCATGATCTTGTTATGTCCGCGCAGCGCCGCTGCCATGAGTTTGCCGGTCTCGACGATGTGCGGCACCAGCGTCTGGAGCGCCGCCTGTTTGGTGGCGATACTGTCATTGAACAGCTGGGTCACGCGTGCATTCAGTTCCATGGCGGTTCCTCTGATAATTTCAATCGTATGCTCGTTCAATCAGCGCGGAATGCGTCCTTGATCCAGTCGGTGGTGATTGCTCCGGCGGCAGTGTCGCTGACGGCCACCACGTCGAAACGCAGCGGCCGGCGGCACCAGCGGGCGTCCTGCAGCAGGAAATGCTGGGCAGCGCGCAGTAATTTCTGCTGTTTGCGGGTGCCCACGGTCTCTGCGGCGCTGCCGAAGCGGTTGTCCTGGCGGTAGCGTACCTCCACCATCACCAGGGTCTCGCCCTGCTCCATCACCAGATCCAGCTCGCCTTGCGGACAGCGGTAGTTGCGGGTGACGAGCCGCAATCCTGCCGCAGTCAATACCCCCAAGGCCAGCTCCTCGGCCCGCCGGCCGCTGGCGAGATGGGGCGCGGGCTTCATGGCTGCGGGTTGGGCGGGGCAGCCACCACCGGCATGGGGGCGGGCGCTGCGGGCGGCGCCAGCAGCCTGGGAGTGCCGTTGTCGAATGTCGCCCAATCCAGCTGCCTATGGATGCGGCCATTGCGATCCATGCTCAGCAGCCCGGTCATGCCCTGCACCGGGGTACTGATGGCACGGCCCTGGTAGAGCAGCGGTATGAGCCGCCAGGCGTCGAAACCCAGTGCGTACAGGCGGCTGTTGTCGGTGAAATTCCCGGGCCAGAGTTTTGCCACCTGTCCACGGGTGTCGGCGGCCGCACCGGAGGTCTCCAGAGTCCAGGGCATGTCATCGAAAGTGATGCCGTCCAGATCGTCATCGGCGGCATCGCCCGGACGGTATACCTGTGAGGTCGCATACACCGGCACATCGATGGCGTGGTAGAACTTGAGCTGTGGACGGATGAGCTTGGCATCCGCTGTTCGCGCCGCCAGGAAGATGAACTGGATATCCTGGCGCCGGCGCGGCTCGAACTGCAGGTGCGTGTCGAGCAGGGCCGCCAGCTGCTCCTCGCGGTACTGGCTCTGGTCGATATTCAGCAGCCGCGTGATGGACGTGGAGAAATCGCTGGCTCCCGGTGGATAGGTCTGGGTTCCCAGCAGCGTACCGCCCAGCTGGCTGAAGCGCGTCGAAAAGGCGGTGAGCACGCGCGTACCCCAGTCGCCATCCGGCACCAGTGCCACCCCCTCTTTCAGGCCCTGGGCGATGACCCGATCCGCCACCTGTGCCGCCTCATCTTCAGGCGGCAGGCCGAACTGGTACAGACCCGTCGGCAAGGTTCTGCCGCTATCCAGCGCATTCAGGGCCAGCACGGGCACCGGCAGGGAGCTCAGGGAGGCGATGCCGCTGACGGCTTCCTTGGTAAGCGGGCCCACCACCATGTCGGCTCCCGCCGACACCGCTTTCTGGTAGGCGGCTTGCGCCTCCGCGGCCGTGCCGCCGGAGTCATACAGCGTGATGCTGGGAGAGCTGCTGGTTTGCGGCAGCTGGTAGTAGGCGGTGAACAGGCCATCGCGCACCGCGTCGGCGGCGGCCTGGTAGTTGCCGGAGACAGGCAACAGCACTGCGATACGCGCCGGGTAGGTCACCAGCTCCCGCTGTTTGGCGATCAGATCCGGGACGATATCCGTATTGGCGGGATGATCGGGATACCGGGTTTGCCAGGCCTGCAATTGCTGCAGGAACGCCTGCGGTTGTTGCCAGGCATTGCGTGCGATGTTACCGAGTGCCAACCAGCCGCGTGCCGTCGCTGAGATGCCCGCCGGCAGCGTGGCCAGGTCAACAGGTGCATGGGGTTGGGTGATTACCATCCAGATACGCTGATGGTTGTCGCGAACGGCATCCGGATTATTGCCGAGTGCCGCTTCGCGCTCACTCAGATCTTCCACGGCCGCCACGCTGTCATCCAGCGTCACATGTATCTGGGCCCGCAGCAGCAGCGTCAGCGCCTTGAAGTCATCGCTGAGCGGTGCGAGCGGATAAGCAAGATGTTTAAGGGCGATGCGTGGATGCTGGGCGGCGAAATCCAGGCTCGCCTTAAGGTATTCGATGCGCGCATGCAGCATGGGAGGCAGGTTCTGACCCTGCACCTGTGCGAGCAGCGACCAGGTTTGCGCGCTGTCGTGGGCGCGCCACCAGTCCTGGGCCGCATTCACCAGCAATTCGCTGCGCTGTTCACCGTGGGCGGCGGCCGCCAGATGCTCATAAACCTGCGCGGCAGCGGCGTACTGGCCCTGCTGTTCGAGTTGCGCGGCCTGGTTCTGGCTGCTGGGAGCCAGCCGCGAAGGCGCCAGTGCGCAGCCTGCCAGCAGGCCGAGCAGCAGCGTAATCATCAAGCAACGTATGTGTGCCGCCGGGAACAAAGTGTCTTGCATGGGTTTTGATTTCAGGTGCAGGATGGACCGCGAAGGCTAAATGATACCCGTTCCGGGCAATGACCGGCACGCGTGAGGAGCAAGAGCATGACGCAGCAGGCAGGCGTGTTGTACGTGGTTGCGACCCCCATCGGCAATCTCGATGATCTCTCGCCCCGCGCCCGGCGGGTGCTGGCCGAGGTGGACCTGATTGCCGCGGAGGATACCCGCCACACTGCCCGACTGCTCAATCATTTCGGCATGCGTACGCCGCTCCTGTCGCTGCACGATTACAATGAAGCTGAACGCGCGCCGCGTCTGGTGGAACGCCTGCAGACGGGCCAATCAGTGGCGCTGGTGGCAGATGCCGGCACGCCGCTTATCAGCGACCCCGGCTATGATCTGGTGCGCGCAGCCCGTGCTGCAGGCATCAACGTCAGCCCCATCCCCGGTCCCTGCGCGCTCATCGCAGCGCTCTCCGTCAGTGGCCTGCCCACCGACCGCTTCGTGTTCGAAGGATTTCTGCCGCAAAAAACCGCGGCGCGGCATACGCGGCTTGGGCAGCAGGTACGGGAAACGCGCACCCTGGTTTACTACGAGGCAGTGCACCGTCTGGCGGAATCACTGGATGATATGGCGCAGGTCTTCGGCGGTGCGCGGCCGGCGGTCATTGCCCGGGAGCTGACCAAGCTGCACGAGAGCATGCGCGCGGGCACCCTGGCCTCACTTGCCGAGTGGGCGCGCACCGACAGCCATGCCGCCAAGGGCGAGGCGGTGGTGCTGGTGAGCGGCGCAGCAACAGCAAGCAATACGGCGGATGCGGATTCGGATGCGGTGCTGGCGGTGCTGCTGGAAGAATTACCCCTCAAACAGGCGGCGGCTTTGGCGGCCAAGCTGACTGGCCAGAAGCGCAACATGCTTTACCAGCGAGCCCTCAAAATCAGTAAAACAAAAAATCCATCGCGTTAGTACTCTTGGGCAGTGCGCGTGTACAGGAAAAATTCTGCATCTGAACCATCCTGGTGCTGCGTCGAGGGATACCGGTTGACTACGTGTTCATGCAGTTTCCAGGCGGGGAACGCTGCCGCCACATAATCACTGAAGTTGCGGTGCCGTACATGAGGCAGATGGCGTGCGGCGCCATAGGGCCTGTTGGTTGAATAAATCAGCACATGACGATCAGCGGCGCTGAAAAGATTCTGCATGTATTGGATGAACACCGCGTCTTCCACCAGATGGAAAATCACATCAATGGACATGGATAATTCCGCCTTTATACCGAGGGCCGGGTCCAGATCCAGGCGTCCGTCGTACACCGCAAAGCGTTTGCGGACATCGTCACCGAATTTTTTCTGGCAGTGGGCTACAGCGGTGGCGGACACATCCAGACCCAGGTAACTTACCTCCCCGTCCAGCAGTCCCAGTTGATTACCGTCGCCGCAGCCGAATTCCACCACCGTATGTATGCCATGCCGGCGGATCACGCCGTTGATGATTTCCGCCTTGAATTCCGCCAACTTGCCATAAGAGCCCGTGCCGGAGGTGCCGCCATGGGCGTAACGTTTTTCCCAGTAATCTGAGGAGTTTTTGAAGCTGCATGAGTTGATGAAACCGTAAATCCGGGCGAGCAGCCGGTGTAGAAGTCCGGGGTGCTGCATATCCAGGTCTGTCATGAGATTCGCACGCTTCCTACCAAGATGATCAACAGTATGCCCGTGCCCATGGACTATCCGCCACCCGGGCCACATCGCCGTAACATCGGTTCTTGGCCATTGTTTAACCCCGGTGCATTGCGTATTGTTTCCACGGGAGTCGGCCGGATGGCCGCTGCGCGCGAGCGTGGAGGAAAGTCCGGGCTCCATAGGACAGGGTGCCAGGTAACGCCTGGGGGGCGTGAGCCCACGGAAAGTGCCACAGAAAACATACCGCCCAAGCGCGCAAGCGCCGGCAAGGGTGAAAAGGTGCGGTAAGAGCGCACCGCGCGGCGGGTAACCGACCGCGGCACGGAAAACCCCACCCGGAGCAAGACCAAATAGGGGAGCAGCGGACTGGTTCCGCGCGTGCGGTCCGCACGGCTCCCGGGTAGGTCGCTTGAGGTGCGCGGCGACGCGTATCCCAGAGGAATGGCCGTCCCCGACAGAACCCGGCTTACAGGCCGACTCCATTTTTTACCGCACTGCAGACTTGAGGTATCCGGGCGTCAGGGTGAACTCGCGGGTCATCCCGGCCGGTGCAGACCGGCGTTTGCAGGGAACATCCAGGAACTTTGGAAGAGCAGTCCTCCGGTGGGTAGACAATTGCGGCATGCGCAGGGCATGCCTCAATGGATTGCCTGACAGCATTCATTTGCCAGATACCGGCGAATCGCAATAAAACAGCCATACCGTCTCTATGGATTGAATCCAATATCCGTCTTGGGCGCTTGCGCTGACGACAGGCTGAATCCATCGTCGGCAATCTCTACGGAAAATCGCAACCCACTACTTAATGTGTTCTCTAAGATACCTTTCCAAGCTACTGATTCTAATTCTTTAGTTTCATAAAAACCCCTTGATTACACACCTAAGTCCCTGTCCCGCAAGCATTTTCTTTGTATTTTGCCCTTGACGAGGGCTTAAGTGCTTCCTATAGTGTCCATCGGTGGGAAAAAGTGGAATGAAATGGGATAAAAGGTAGTAGGGTGGGCATATGTTTCGCGGTGTGAGCAACCTGACCTTGGATGCGAAGGGGCGACTTGCCGTCCCGGCGCGGTATCGCGAGCGCCTTACGGCTGCCTGTGCCGGGCAGCTGGTGGTCACCATCGACCGCGGCTATTACCTGCTTATTTATCCCGTGCCCACTTGGGAAGAAATCGAAACCAAACTGGTGCACCTGCCGAGCCTGCATCCACAGGTGCGCGAATTGCAGCGCCTGCTGGTTGGACATGCCACCGAGGTGGCCATGGACAGTCATGGTCGCGTGCTGCTGCCGCCTGAACTGCGCGAATTCGCCCGGCTGGAACGCGACGTGGTGTTACTTGGCCTGATGAACAAGTTCGAGCTGTGGGACAAAGCCACTTGGGATGCGCGGCGTGAAGAGAGCCTCGCCGGGGATCATGGTGCAGGTGGTGGCCTGCCGGAGGAGCTGGCCAGGCTTTCGTTGTGAGCCACATGGCTGCTGGGGACTCCCATCGGCCGGTGTTGCTCCAGAAAGCGGTGGAGCTGCTCGCGGTACGGCCCGATGGTGTGTATGTGGATGGCACCTTCGGGCGCGGCGGACACAGCCGCGAGATGCTCGCGCGGCTTGGACCGGCGGGACGGTTGTTCGCCATCGATCGAGATCCGGAAGCGGTGGCGGCCGCAAAAATGCAGTGGGCTGGTGATCGGCGGTTTGCAGTCTATCGAGGTGCGTTTTCCATGCTGGAGCGTATTGCTCAGCAAGCGGCGGTGGCGGAGCGGGTGAACGGCGTACTGCTGGACCTGGGCGTGTCTTCCGCGCAGCTCGACGATGCCCGGCGCGGGTTCAGTTTTCTGCGCGACGGCCCCCTCGACATGCGCATGGATCCTGATACGGGCGAGAGTGTTGCCCAGTGGCTCAGCCGCGTGAGCAGGGAAGAAATCGCTGATGTCATTCACCGATACGGCGAGGAACGCTTTGCAAAACGCATCGCCCACGCCATCGTCGCGATTCGCGAAACAACACCGATCACCACTACACAACAGCTCGCGAAAATCGTGAGCACCGCCATCCCCAGCCGCGAACGCAATAAGCATCCTGCCACGCGCACCTTCCAGGCGCTGCGCATCTTCATCAACCATGAAATCGAAGAACTGGGGAGCTGTCTGGAACAATGCATGCGTGTGCTCGCGCCCGGGGGACGGCTTGTGGTCATCAGTTTCCATTCACTGGAGGATCGCGTAGTCAAGCGCTTTATCCGCGGGCAAGCGCGGGGGATTCCACCGGATCCACGCGCACCATGGGTGCAAGCCTCACAGGCGCCGCAACTGCGGATGGTGGGCAGGGCGGTGCATCCCGATGAGGAAGAGGTCCGGCTGAACCCGCGAGCTCGCAGCGCGGTGTTGCGTGCGGCGGAGCGGTTGGCATGAAGCTCACCCGCGCCATGGTGGCCCTGCTGATCGCAGCGGTGTTCCTCAGTGCACTGGCGGTCATCGATGCCCGCAACGAGAACCGCACGCAATTTGCGCAGTTGCAGCAGCTGCGCCAGCAGCGTGACCAGTTCAATGTGGAGTGGGGGCAGTTGCTGCTGGAGCAGAGCACCTGGTCCACACACGCACGTATCGAGCAGATGGCGACGCAGAAGCTCGGTATGGAGATGCCCCAGCATGCCGAAATCGTGGTAGTGAAGCCATGAGTCGCAACGCCGGCGAGAATAATTGCTGGAGCTGGCGCAGCCGCGCAGTGCTGGGTGTGCTGACTTTGACGGCGGCGGCTCTGGTGGGGCGTTCTGTATATCTGCAGATGTTTGACAACCAGTTCCT
>JAGWNO010000082.1 GCA_028871235.1 Gammaproteobacteria bacterium | reverse complement strand
TCTGCACGATGCGCGGCTCCGCTTCACCCTCATGGTCGCGCCGACGACGGCTTTTGGCGCTGGTGAACAGCGCTGGCTTGCAGGTCACCATCTCCGACACCGCCAATCCCGCGCCCAGCCGTTTGCACAGTTGCCTGAATGGCCGGTCCGTCACGCCCGCCATCGGCGCCAGTACCACGTTGTTGTGCAAAAAATACGGGCCAATACGCATGTAACGCGTCGCGGTGTAATGCATCGGGAACGGAGAGGAATGATAACTGCAATCGGACGACAGTCAAACTTGCAATTTGCCGCGCGTCGGATTACTGATGCCGCCCGCAGCGGGTCATATGCTGTGTGCACCGTGTGCGTGGAACATGCGCGGAACAGGTGATGCGGTGTAATTCGGCTGCAGGATCCATCACTCTTTATTGCCATCACCGGCACAACTGCGGGTATGGCCGAAGTCGAAGCAGGGCTGCACCTGGAAACCCACCGCGTCCGGACCGGGATCCACCACATCGATGCGGAAGCGCGTGGCGATGCCGGCCGCAAGCCAGACATCGGCCTGGCCGGTGGGCAGATACTCGCTGGCAGTGAAATCCCGCGCCCGCAGCAGGTCCCCGTAACGGTCGGTGAGCTCGACACGCAGCAGCGGCCAGGGCTGGGCAAAGCCGGCGTTGTTGGTCAGGGTACCGGTGATGGATAACGCTCCGGGGGTGTCGGGATCGGAGGTCACGTTGGGGTTGCTGATGAGCCATTGGCCGAGGGCGCGTGGCTGGGTAAGGGGCCGGCCCAGAGCCGCATACACGGCCGCCACGGATGGACCTACTGCCAAGTTGCGGCTCAGGGCCGCGCGGTTGGCATTCAACAGTTGCACCGTCAGCAGCAGTGTCAGCAGCCCGATGCCCGCGGCCCAGCCAGCGGCGGCCCGGGGGTTGTGTCGCGGCGGCGTCAGATGCCCCGCCGGCGGCAGGGGCGTGTCCGGTGGCGGTTTCAAATCACCGGTCGGCGGGTTCGACCCAGGAAGAATGTCATCGGTCAGCCTTGTGGTGCCCCAGTTCGATGGATTGGCGGGGACGTGCAGCTGCGTGAACATATCTTCCGTCGCCCGCCGGTGCCTTTCCTGCGCCGGTTCGATGTGGATACCGTCGGTTTCCAGCAGACGTTCCTCCAGTGGCATCAGCGGGAGGGTCGGCAGTGATTCAACTGAATTGTCCATCATCGGCGGCGCGCTTTCCGGTGCTGGTGCCACCGGTGCGCCGCCGTGGTCGGATTCTTCCCGCAGGGTCTCGAAGGCGTCGAACACCGTCTGGCAGTGGCCGCAGCGCACCAGACCGTGGGCGGTGCGCAGTTGGGCCGCGGTCACGCGGAACTGGGTGCTGCAGGCGGTGCAGGTGGTCAGCATTCAGGTGTGCTCCATCAGGTGCGCTCCGAGGCTCAGCCATTCCCCGCGCCGCGTGGCCACGGTGAACCGGAACCAGGGGGTGTAGGCCGCGCGTACTTGGTTTTCCTGGGTGTCTAGGATACCGGAGAGCAGCAGTACACCACCCGGTTTCAGCAGACCGGCGAAACGCGGCGCCAGTTCCATCAGCGGCTTGGCCAGGATGTTGGCGAGCAATGCATCCACCTGCAATGGCGGCAGTTGGCCGGGCAGGCAGGTATCGATGTCAGCCAGCACGCCGTTGGCGCGTGCATTGTCGCGGGTCGCGGTAAGCGCCTGGGGATCGTGGTCCACCCCCCAGACGTGGTGTGCACCGAGACGTGCGGCGGCGATGGCGAGTATGCCGGAACCGCAGCCATAGTCGATGACGTCCCGGCCCGCCAGTGCTTCGCCGTCCAGCCATTCGAGGCACATAGCGGTGGTGGGATGGGTACCGGTGCCGAAGGCCAGGCCGGGGTTCAGCAGGATGTTGATGGCTCCGGAATCCGGCGGCTTGTAGGTGGTGGGACAGATCCACAGGCGCCGCCCGAAACGCATGGGTGTGAAGTCCTTGAGCCACTCGTGGACCCATTCGCGCTCCGCGAGCGGCGTGAAATAGTGCGGCGGTAACTCTTCCATCTGCAGCGCCGTGCGCAGCCGGATGCGTACTGCTTCCCAGTCAGTATCCGCGTGGAACAGCCCGGTGACCCGGGTGGCGGACCAGAGCGTGACTTGTCCAGGATCGGGCTCGAAGATGGGTTGATCGGCGGCGTCCGTGAAAGTCACCGACAACGCGCCGGCCTCGGCCAGGGCTTCCGCGACGCGCTCGGCATCGAGGACACCCGGCGCGATCTCAAGTTGCAGCCAGTCCATCAGGGCAGGGACGGGGCAGGAAATGAGGAAAACTCGGGAAGCCGTTGACCATGAGTAAAGTCAGACCACACTTTTTGACTCCTCACCTCTTCTTCACAGCCCCAGTTTTTTCTCGAGGTAATGGATATTCGTGCCGCCGGCGTAAAAGGCGGAGTCGCTGAAGATATCCTGGTGCAGAGATACGTTGCTTTTGATGCCTTCCACCACGATTTCAGAGAGTGCCGTGCGCATGCGCGCCAGTGCTGAGACACGGTCGTCGCCGTAGGCGATGATCTTGCCGATGAGCGAATCGTAATAGGGCGGTACCGTGTAGCCGGTATAGGCATGTGAATCCACGCGTATACCCGGACCCCCTGGCGCATGCCAGCGGGTGATAAGGCCCGGGGATGGTGTGAACTTGCGCGGATCCTCGGCGTTGATGCGGCACTCAAAGGCGTGACCGTGGATCTGGATGTCCTTCTGTTTGAGCGTGAAAGGTTTGCCGGCGGCGATCAGTAGCTGCCATTTGACGATGTCGATACCGGTGATCAGTTCAGTTACCGGATGCTCCACCTGCACGCGGGTGTTCATCTCGATGAAGTAGAATTTACCGTCCTGATAGAGGAACTCGAAGGTGCCGGCGCCGCGGTATCTGATGTTCCGGCAGGCCTCGGCCACGCGCTCGCCCATGGTGCGGCGTTGCTTCTCGGTTATCCCCGGAGCCGGCGCTTCTTCGATGACTTTCTGGTGGCGGCGTTGCATGGAGCAATCGCGCTCGCCGAGATGAACGGCGTTGCCCTCACCATCAGCCAGCACCTGGAATTCCACGTGCCGCGGACGTTCCAGGAATTTCTCCATATACACCGTGTCATTGCCGAACGCGGCCTTGGCCTCGTTCTTGGTCATGTTGATGGCGGACAACAGCGCCGCTTCGCTATGCACCACACGCATGCCCCGGCCGCCACCACCACCCGCTGCCTTGATGATCACCGGGTAGCCGATGTCCCTGGCTATGCGCATGGTCTCTTTCGCGTTGTCGCTGAGCGCCCCCTGGGAGCCGGGTACCGTGGGCACACCGGCCTTGTGCATGGCGTGTTTGGCGGACACTTTGTCGCCCATGAGGCGGATGGTCTCGGGGCGTGGACCGATGAAGATGAAGCCGCTCTGCTCCACACGCTCGGCGAAGTCGGCGTTCTCGGCAAGGAAGCCGTAACCCGGATGGATGGCGACCGCGTCGGTGACTTCCGCGGCGCTGATGATGGCCGGCATGTTCAGGTAGCTGTCCGAGGACGGCGGCGGGCCGATGCACACCGCCTCATCGGCGAGCAGCACGTGCTTCAGATCCTTGTCCGCGGTGGAATGCACGGCCACCGTCTTGATGCCCAGTTCCCGGCAGGCGCGCAGGATGCGCAGTGCGATCTCGCCGCGGTTGGCGATGACGATCTTGTCGAGCATGGTGGAGGCCCGTAATGAGGTCTTAGGCACGGCGGCGGCTTACTCGATTACGAACAGCGGCTGGCCGAATTCGATGGGATCGCCGTTCTCCGCCAGGATGGCCTTGATGGTGCCGGTCTTGTCCGCCTCGATCTGGTTCATCATCTTCATGGCTTCGATGATGCACAGGGTGTCACCTTCCTTGACCGTGGAGCCCACATCCACGAACGCCTTCGCGTCGGGTGAAGGCGAACGGTAGAAGGTGCCCACCATGGGCGACTTGACCACGTGACCCGGCGGGATTTCCCGGCCCGCCGGCGCCGCACCGCCGGCGGGTGCGGCAGGGGCTGCGGCAGCCGCGGCGGGAGCCGGCAGCGGTGCCGGTACATGCGCCATGGTCACCGGGGTACCGGCGTTATAGCGGCTGATACGTACCGACTCCTCACCCTCGGTGATCTCGATTTCGGCTATGCCGGATTCCTCCAGCAGTTCGATAAGCTTTTTGACCTTGCGTATGTCCATGGTGCACCCCGGAAAAGCTTCGCTTCATGTCTTGTGGGAATTCAGATAACGATCGGCCGCCAGCAGGGCAAATTCATAGCTCTGGCTGCCAAGGCCGGTGATGGTGCCGACTGCCAGATCGGAGAAATACGACTGGCGCCGGAACGGCTCGCGTGCATGGATGTTGCTGATATGGACTTCGATGAACGGTATGCGCGCCGCGGCCAGCGCATCTCGCAGTGCCACGCTGGTATGGGTATAGCCACCGGGATTGAGCAACAGGAAGGCGGTGCCGTCCTGGCGGGCCCGCTGGATGCGGTCGATGAGGGCGCCCTCATGGTTGCTCTGGAAGCTGTCAAATTCATGGCCTAGGCTCCTGGCCTGCTGTTTAAGGCGGTTTTCCAGTCCCGGCAGGGTATCGGTACCGTATAGCGACGGCTCCCGCTCACCCAGCAGGTTCAGGTTCGGACCGTTGACCAGCAGGATGTGCGCCACGACTGCCTTTTGTGTTCTAAGGATTTGGGCCTGCAACCCGGAGCCTATCGAAGCAGGCGCACCTGGTGGGGTGATCCGCAAAGCCTTCCCCGTTATCGCTCTTCCCGGGTCCACCTTCCGGGGCGCATGTTTTTATCTACCTCTGACAGGAAGGGAAATTAAGGAAGCGCGGCTGAACGCTTCCAATTCCTTCCATTATCCATGGAGTTTACTGAAATTGGTGTTCATTTGAAGTACGGGACAGGGCATACCTGCATATGGCTGGAAGGAATTGTGGCCCAGGGGATAGGATTTGTCCATGCGGCGGACGGGGAACCCCGCCAGTTCGATGCAATTGGCAGCTATTTTGACTTAGATTGCGTGGCTGCAGCGGGAGTGGCAGCAATGGGGGGCACCGGGACTTGCAAGCCGGTAGCCAAAAAGCTTTCCGCCTCGTCCGGTTGCAGCTCACCAGGGTGGATCTTGAGTACCTTGCCATCCCGGTCCAGCAGCAGGCTGTATGGCAAGCCGATGAGATTACCGCCGAGGGCCGCGACGATTTCACTTGACTGCCCGTCGCTCATGAGGATGGGGTAATTCACCACCATCTGTTTGAGGAATTTGCGCACTACTTCGTCATTGGGTTCATCGGAAGCGATGCCGATGATCTGCAGACCTTGGGCGGCGTATTTCGCCTGCATCTTCACCAGCAAGGGAATCTCTTCGCGGCAGGGTGGACACCAGGTGGCCCAGAAATTCACCAGTAGCACCTTGCCTTTCCAGTCCGCGAGCGCATGGCTGTTGCCGTCCAGATCATCGAGAGCCACATCCAGGGCCTGTTGGGAGGTGAGCGCGGGCGCTGCGGCCGGCGCGGCGGCCGTAACCGGCGTGCTGTGGTCCGGTTGCAGCCATAGATACGTACCGAAGCCGGCGGCGCCGGCGGCGATCAGGATGGCGAGGATGAGACCGGTGGTCTGGATGCGTTGCATCACGGGGCTCCGGAAGAGTTGCCGAGGGCCTGCTGGACGCGCGTGGTGAATTCGCGCGCATTCATATAGCCGACCACACGGTAGGCGCTGAGTTCCTGGCCGGCGGTATTGAAGAACATGATACTTGGCGGCCCGTAGATGCCGAAGTGCTTGAGCAGCGCCTGGTCGTCGGCGTCGTTGGCGGTCACATCCGCCTGCAGCAGCACAGTATTGGCGAGCGCGGCCTGCACTCTCGCGTCGGTAAAGGTGTCGTGTTGCATCTCTTTACATGACACGCACCAGTCGGCATAGAAATCCAGCATCACCGTGCGCCGCTGGCTATTGGCCTGTGCCACCGCGCGCTGCAGATCCGCCACCGTCTTGATGCGGGTAAACTGCAGGCCGGTGCTGGCGGCCGGCAGCGCGGATGCGGCCGGCGGTGGCATGCTTAATCTGGCCAGCGGCCGCAGCGGATCGTCGCCGCCCATGGCGGCGCCCACCAGCATGATGATGCCGTAGATCCCCACCAGCACGCCGACGCTTTTCCACAGCGTTCGCCAGCCGCTCCCGCGGCTATCCAGCATGGTGAGGTACACGCCGCAGATGATGGCCAGCGCCGCCCACAGCAACAGCGTCACCGGCCCCGGCAGGATGCGCGCCAGGAACCAGATGGCGACACCCAGCAGGATCACGCCGAGCGCGTATTTTACCGCATTCATCCACGCTCCGGTTCTCGGGATCAGCCTGCCGGCTGAGGTGCCGACAATGAGCAGCGGTACGCCCATGCCGAGACCGAGCGCGAACAGTGCCAGGCCGCCGCGCACCGGGTCACCGCTCTGGCCGATGACCAGCAACGCGGCCACCAGCGGTGCCGTGATGCAGGGACCGACGATGAGCGCCGACAGTACGCCCATCACCGCCACGCCCACGAAAATCCCGCCCCGCTGGGCATTGCTCCAGCTCGTCAGCCGCGACTGTAAGGTGGCGGGCATCTGCAGGTTGAACAGCCCGAACATGGACAGGGCCAGCAGCACGAAGATGGCGCTGAACACACCCACGATCCACGGGTTCTGGAACCAGGCTTGGACGTTGGCACCGACCAGCGCCACGATGATACCGGCCAGCGTGTAGGTCAGCGCCATGGCGAGCACATAGGTGAGCGACAGCAGGAACGCGCGCATAGTGCTGGGCTTTTCACGGCTGCCGGCGATAAGTCCCGCAAGGATGGGAATCATGGGCAGTACGCAGGGCGTGAAGGTGAGCAGCAGGCCCAGGCCCACGAACGCCAGGAATACCAGCGCCAGATTGCCGCTGCGGATGAGTTGTGCGAGCCGGTTCTGTTCCGCCGGCGGCGTGCCGGCGGACAGGGTATTGGCTTGGGGCGCAGCGGCGACCGGCGGCGCGGAGCCGGGTGCGGTGAAATCAATGCTCGCCGTCCTGGTGATGGGCGGATAGCACAGGCCCTTGTCGGCGCAGCCCTGGTAGGTGGCACTGAGGATGAACTGGCTGGCGGCGCCGCTGCGGGTGACGGGGATGAGCGCATCCACGCTGTGGCGATACACCTCGCTGGTGCCGAAATACTGGTCGTTCTTGATCTCGCCCTGGGGGAAACCCGGCGCGCCCAGGGTGATACCTGGAGCGCTGCTCACGAAATGGAATTTCTGCCGGTACAGGTAGTAGCCGTCGGCGATCTGCCAGCGTACTTCCACGGTGTTGGCATCCTTCGCATAGGCGCTGAACCGGAACGCCTGGTCCGGCGGCAGGAAGTCCTGGTCACCAGCCTTGCCGGAGACCAGCGCCGCCAGATCCGGCGGGCGCACGGTGGTTGCCGCCAGCGTCAGCGCGAAATATTTCTTCTGCGGCGGATAACAGAAACCGATATCGGCGCAGCCCTGGTACACCACTTCCAGATCGAGTTTGCCGGCACCGCTGTAGGGCAGCATGGCGGTGACGCCGTTGCGGTAGATTTCCTGGTCGCCGAAGAACTTGTCGTGCTGCTGCTCGCCCGCCGGCAGCCGTGGCGCGCCCAGCGTTATGCCGGGGGTGTGGCTGATGAACTGGAATTTGCCCTTATAAAGGTAGTAGCCGGACAGGATGTCCCAGTGGGCCAGGATCGTGCCTTTCTGGGGCTGCACCTGCAGGCGGTAGACCTGGTCCGGGGGCAGCGGTTGTTGGTCGGCGCGGGCGAGTGCCGGCAGCAGGGCCAGCAGCCCGATAAATAGGGCGGTTTTTTTCATGGGGCTTGGGTGTTCTCGTTGAGCCAGTGGAGGTAGTCCGGGTCGCCGTCGCGGATGGGCAGAGCGATGATCTCCGGGACAGTATAGGGGTGCAAGCTGCGGACACGGGCGTTGAGCGCCTGGAAACAGGCGGCGGTGGTCTTGATGAGGAGCAGGCATTCGGGCTGCCTGCACACCGCCCCCTGCCACCGGTAGATGGAAGTCAGGCCTGGCAGCAAATTGACACAGGCGGCCAGCCGTTCATCCACCAGCACCGTGCCGATCCGTTCCGCTGACTCCCGGTCAGGGCAGGTGCAGAGAGTAACCAGCTGATTTTCAGCCATAAATCCTCTTATGGGCTGTATTTCGCCCTCAGCACTTGACTCTACAGGATTCGCCCTTATTATTAGCACTCAGTACGGCTGAGTGCTAACAGGCATTTCGGTCGTCGAGTCTAAGACCTTTCAACCCCAAGAATGATTTCGTGAGGAGAGTCTTTCCATGAAGCTGCGTCCACTCCACGACCGCGTGATTATCAAGCGCCTGGAGGCGGAAACCAAATCCGCCGGCGGCATTGTCATTCCGGATACCGCCAAGGAAAAGCCCATGAAGGGTGAGGTTATCGCCATCGGACCGGGCCGGATTCTGGATAACGGCCAGAAGGTTCCGGTCAGCGTAAAGATCGGTGACAAGGTCCTGATCGGCAAGTATTCCGGCACCGATTTCAAGATGCATGATGAGGAATACGTGTCAGTCGAGGAAAAAGACATCATCGCGGTGATCGAAGGCAAATAACATTTTGCCTCACCAACTATAAGATTCCCAAGCAATTTTAGAGGATTACAGCAATGGCTGCTAAAGACGTTAAATTCGGTGATGATGCGCGTCAGCGCATGTTCCGCGGTGTGAACGTGCTCGCCAACGCGGTCAAGGTCACCCTCGGCCCCAAGGGCCGCAATGTAGTGCTGGACAAGAGTTTCGGCGCCCCCACCATCACCAAGGACGGCGTGTCCGTGGCGAAGGAGATCGAACTCAAGGATAAGTTCGAAAACATGGGCGCGCAGATGGTGAAGGAAGTGGCGTCCCACACCTCCGACGAGGCGGGTGACGGCACCACCACCGCCACCGTGCTGGCCCAGGCCATCATGCGCGAGGGCCTCAAGGCCGTGGCCGCCGGCATGAATCCCATGGATCTCAAGCGCGGCATCGACAAGGCCGTGGGCGTTGTAGTGGAGGAGCTCAAGAAGCTTTCCAAGCCCTCATCCGACAACAAGTCCATCGCCCAGGTGGGCACCATCTCCGCCAA
>JAGWNO010000081.1 GCA_028871235.1 Gammaproteobacteria bacterium | reverse complement strand
GCGGCAGCCGCGCTGCAGCGCTGTGTCACTTGGCCCGTACCGTCTGCCGCCGCGCCGAACGCCGCGCCTGGACGCTGCACAAACAGCAGGTACAAAACGCGGAAGCGATCAAATACCTCAACCGGCTGTCGGATTTATTGTTTGTTCTGGCACGCGTCATAGTGCGTCAGAATCAGGGCAGTGAGGTGCTGTGGAGACACGAGCGCGGCATCTAATGCTGATTAATTCTTCGTTGCCAATGAGCATAGAGCGAAATATGTAACGCCGGCCGCGGACTCCTTAAGTGCGCCAATGATCTGCTCTTCGGTGAACCCGTTTGCGCTTCATCTCAGGACCTCCATCGGTCATTTACCGGGAAATCCCGCATCGCGCTTGATAGTATCTACAGGGGAAGGTCAATTGCTTAATTGTCATCCTTTAACATTCGGTCATTGGTGTTGTCCGGCTAATCGCCTGCGTGCTGTATCTAAGTCCTCACAGAGTTGTTGCCCGCCTTGCAGAATTCGCGGCGTGGCACGGGCAGTGAGATCGCTGTCCACAACAAATAGATTATCCCGGCGCACCGCCGCAATTAGCGGCCAGCGATGCCAGGCGGCGAGCCGCTGCTGGGCGTCGCCGTCGCTGCCAGTGATGATGGCCTGCGGGTTGCGCGCCAGCACGGCCTCCAAGTTCACGGGTGCGGCAAGCGCAGTAAGATCACTGAAGAGGTTGCGGCCGCCGCAGAGCGCGATAAGCCGGCTGATGCTCTGCCGGCCGCCGATCGTGTACAGAGGTATGGCGGATATCTCGTAGAGCACGCTCACCGGCGCACGCCACGCATACTTCTTCTGCAACGCATCCAGCCCCACCAAAAATTTTCTGGCCGCCGCATGGGCTTCGATCTCATGACCCGTCACAGTTCCGATGAGTTCGAGATTCCTGGCGATGTCCGTAAGCTGGTCGGTGCCGATCACCAGTACCGGCAGTTTTAGTGTTCGCAGCCGCTCGATCAGGAATTGCGGCGTCCCGCCCTGCCAGGCGAGCACCAGATCGGGTTTGAGCGCCAGCAGCCGTTCCAGGTCCACGCGGAAAGCATCCCCCACGCGCGGCAGTTTTTTAGCGGCGTCCGGATAATCACTGTAATCCACGGCACCGACAAGCTGCTTACCGGCGCCCACAGCGTAAACGAGTTCGGTGAGATCCGGCGCCAGGCTTACAATGCGCACGGCGGCTGCCGGCAGTTCTACCATCCGACCGGTATCGTCGCTGACCCGAACGCCCGCATGCACTGCGCCGATCGCTGCCGCCAACAGCGCCAGACCCATCAGGCTGCGCACTACCACGACCAGCCGAACAGGGTGATGAGGCCGTATACCACCAGCCAGATAATCAGGGTGCGGCGTACCAGCGCCAGGGCCGCGCGCAGCCGTCCGCTGCCGGTCTCCTCCGCCGTGGCACGCAACGCGCCCAGACCGGCACACACCAGCACGTCGTTGTTCACCTGGAAGAAACGCACTGTGCAGGTGTTGTAATAGCCCTTAAGATCGGAAACCGCGTCCTCGAAGCTGCCGGCGAACGCGTAAGCCATCGCCGCCAGATGTGCCGGTATCCAGGCGAGAACACCGTGGAGTCGGATCACCGCCCCGGTGAACTCGGCGGAATACTCACTGTGTCCACGCAGGCGCCGCAGGAAGTCGCTGCTGCGGTAGAGCACCGCGCCGGCAGGTCCGAGCAGCGCGAACCAGAACAACACCCCGAACAACCGATCGTTGGCTTCGGCCAGCACCGCGCGGGTGACTGCCGCGGTACGCGCATTGCCATCCGTCGGCGGCTCCGCGTCCAGGAGGGCCTGCGCCAGCGCCCCGGCACGGACCTCATCGCCCTGCTGCAGCGCTTGCATGTAGGCATGTGTCTGGGCGTGCAGATCACTGGGGCCGAGGGTAAACAGCAGTGTCAGCAGGGCGAATACGAAGCCCAGCCCTACCCAGAGGTGGTCCAGCAGATGGCCTATGAACAACGTCACCATCGCCGGCACCAGTACGATCACCAGCACGCCGGCGGTGGCGCGCCAGTAATTGGCGCTGTGGGTAAAGAACTGCAGACTTTCAAAATAGGCCCGGAACCAGCGTGGTCCGCGCAGGTGTTCCAGGTGGCGCAGCCCCTGGTCGAGCAACACGCTGAGAAGCACGGCAATGAAACTCATGGCTGTACTTTTCGGCACATGGCAAGCAGCTGGCACGCGTTGCTCATAGCCCGTAGTAAACCGGCGTCCGGGTTTTTACGCAAGTCGGGCGCGGAACCGCGCCCAGTCAAAGGCCGGTCCCGGGTCAGTCTTGCGGCCCGGCGCGATATCCGCGTGCCCCACGATGCGTGGCGGCGTGATGCCGGGATAGGCTGCCATAAGCGCACGGGTCGCGGCGGTGAGTTCCGCATACTGCGCGGGCGTATAGGCCACGTCATCGCAGCCTTCGAGCTCGATACCGATGGAGAAATCGTTACAGCTCTCGCGTCCCGCGAAGGCAGAAGCGCCGGCATGCCAGGCGCGGCAGTGGAATGGCACGAACTGCAATATATCGCCGTCCCGGCGGATGAGCAGATGGGTGGAGACGCGCAGCGCCGCCAGCGTGGCGAAATAAGGATGGGCATCGGCCGGCAAGGTGCCCAGGAACAGGCGCTCGATCCACGGCCCGCCGAATTCCCCCGGCGGCAGGCTGATGCCATGGATGACCAGGAGCTCGATGGCCGTGCCGGCCGGGCGCGGGTCATTATGCGGAGACGACAACTGCCGGGCCCCGGTCATCAATCCGGTACCGGTATTCACCCGCCGCTCCACCTGTTGCATACCTCGCCTCCCCCGTGCGCTGCCATCATGTTGCCGGGACTGCAGCGAATGCGCAAAATGCCGCTTTCACCCAATCTGGCCCTGACCATGAGCGGGAATGCCGAATTTGTCCAGCGCGATCTGGCGGTCCTGTGGCACCCCTGCACACAGATGAAGGACCATGAATGGCTGCCGCTGGTGCCTATCCGCCGTGGCCGGGGCGCATGGCTGGAGGACTTCGAGGGCAAACGCTATCTGGACGCCATCAGTTCCTGGTGGGTGAACCTGTTCGGCCACGCCAATCCGCGCATCAATGCCGCCCTGACTGGGCAACTCGGAGAACTCGAGCACGTCATGCTCGCCGGGTTCACCCACCAGGCGGTGGTGGAGCTCTCTGAGCGGCTGGTGGAGATCGCGCCGCCAGGTCTTAGCCGCTGCTTCTATGCCGATAACGGCTCATCCGCGGTCGAAGTGGCGGTGAAGATGAGCTTTCATTACTGGCGCAACCGCGGCGATACTCGCAAAACGCGCTTCATCACCCTCAGCAACAGCTACCACGGCGAAACCCTGGGGGCCTTGGCCGTAGGCAACGTGCCGCTTTACAAGGAGACCTACAAGCCGCTGCTCATGGACGTGATTACCGTATCCAGCCCCGATTGTTACACACGTGAAAGCGGTGATGACTGGGAATCACACACCCGTAAAATGTTCACGCACATGGAGCAGGCGCTGGCGCAGCATCACCAGGAAACGTGCGCGGTGATTCTGGAGCCGCTGGTGCAGTGTGCCGGCAACATGCGCATGTACCATCCGGTGTACCTATCGATGTTGCGTCGGGCCTGCAACCACTTTGGCGTGCACCTCATCGCCGACGAGATAGCCGTGGGGTTCGGTCGTACCGGCACGCTGTTCGCCTGCGAACAGGCAGGGATTACGCCGGACTTCCTGTGCCTGTCGAAAGGTTTGACCGGCGGCTATCTGCCGCTGTCGGTGGTACTCACCGGCGATGAAATCTACCAGGCATTCTATGACGACTACCCCAAGCTCACCGCCTTCCTGCACTCCCACAGCTACACCGGCAATGCGCTGGGTTGCCGCGCGGCACTGGCGACATTGGATATCTTCCGCGACGACGGCGTGATCGAAAACAACCGCGCGCTCGCGGCACACATGCGCACGGCGGCGGCATCGCTGGCAGAGCATCCGCATGTGGCGGAGATCCGCCAGCATGGCATGATCCTCGCCATTGAGCTGGCACGGGACAGGAATACGCGCAGCGCCTACGCCTGGCAGGAACGCCGCGGCCTCACGGTGTACCGGCACGCCCTCGAACGCGGCGTGCTGTTGCGCCCCCTCGGCAACGTGGTGTACTTCATGCCGCCTTACGTGATCACACCGGCGGAGATCGACCTCATGATAACAGTGGCGGCAGAAGGCATCGAACTTGCTACCTGCGACTGATATGCGCGTGCCCCGCATCTACACTCCACAAGCGCTGTCGGTCGCCGACACGCTCGAGCTCGAAAGCGCGGCATCGAAGCACCTGCTCACGGTACTGCGGTTGAAGCCCGGCGCATTGCTGGTGCTGTTCGACGGTTCGGGCCACGAGTTCGACGCGCGACTCGTGACGGTAGTGAATCGCAGGGCGCATGTTGCCATCACCGCCGAATGTACCGCGCACAGTGAATCACCGCTGACCATCACTCTCGTCCAGGGTATCTCCCGTGGCGAGCGCATGGATTACAGCCTGCAGAAGGCGGTGGAACTGGGCGTCAGCGCCATCGTGCCGGTCATGACCGAGCGCAGCGTGGTGCGGCTGGACGGCGCGGGCGCCGCACGTAAACTGGCCCACTGGCGGCAACTTATCATCAGTGCCTGCGAACAATCCGGCCGGGTACGCCTGCCGCCTGTGGCAGCACCCTTGCTCCTGGGGCAGTATCTGGCCCAGAAGCCGAGCGGCGACACGAAACTGCTGCTGGACCCGGATAGCCCAGTGTCAGCCACCGCGCTCGCACAGCCCCCTGCGGGATCGATCTTGCTGTTGGTGGGACCGGAGGGCGGCTGGAGCGACCCGGAACGCCATGCCGCACGGACAGCGGGATTTCAGGGGATACGGCTGGGGCCGCGCATTCTGCGTACGGAGACGGCGGCCGTGGTGGCCTTGAGCCTGCTGCAAGGACTATGGGGCGACCTCGCACACCGTTGATGCACGTCAGGACTCGGATTCCGCCTTGCGGCGCTGGGGCAACGCCTCCAGCAGCTTTTCCTCGATCGCTTCCAGGTCCGGTATCACCGGCCGTTCGTTGGCCATGCGTACCCGGTTCAGCACCGGCGCATCCGCGGGGAAATCCTGGTCGGTTTCGACGCTCAATACTACCGGGTTGACACGCACCAGGTAGGGATAGCCCTGGGTCATGATGGCAAACACCGGCGGCTCCAGCTGCTCATTGATGGTAAAGGTCACGGCGATGCGCGTGCGGTTGGCGCGTTCCGGGATTTTGCGACCGCACATGCCCTCGAAGGACACCAGCGGAATCTCCTGGCCCTGCCAATTGATAAAGCCCAACAACCAGGCGGGGCCGCCGCGCACCGGCCGCGGACGCACGTAACCCATCACTTCGGCCACCGACAGGCGCGGCAGCATGAGTTTACCGCCAGCGAAGGGGATCAACAGGCTGTATACCTCTTCAAGAAACTGCGACATGACGCCTCATTCCCAGCGGGTGTGCTGTGGATGAAATTTGCCGACCAGTTCCTGGATGTCCTCCAGCAGTTCCGCCTCCTGGTAAGGCTTGCCAAGATACTTGTTGACGCCGATCTGCATAGCACGGTTGCGGTGCTTCTCGCCGGTACGCGAGGTGATCATGATGATGGGAATGCCCTTGAAGCGCTCATCGTTACGCATATGCTGTGCCAGCTCGTAACCGTCCATGCGCGGCATTTCGATATCCAGCAGCATCACATCAGGTTTGTTCTCCTGCAGCAGTGCCAATGCGTCCACACCGTCCTTGGCGGTGAGCACGCGCATGTCATAGCGCTCCAGCAACCGCTGGGTCACACGGCGCACGGTGATGGAGTCGTCCACTACCATGGCGAATATGCGGGTATCCTCTTGCGGTACCTCCCGATCCACCACCTCCGCAGACACTTCTTCCACATGCACCAGGCCGCGGGTCAGAGCGGTAACGTCAAGGATAAGCAGGATGCTGCCGTCGCCAAGGATGGTGGCGCCGGAGATGCCGCGGATGTTACTCACCTGCGGACCCACGGACTTCACCACCACTTCGCGGCTGCCCTGCATACCTTCGGTGATGAGGGCGAAGTTGATGTCACCGGAACGCACCAACAGCAGCGGTACGGTGGTGAGTTCCTGCGGGAACTGTGGCGCACCCACGCCCAGCAGCACCGACAGGTGCTGCAACTGGTAGGGGCGGTTACCGTAGGTATATGACGGATTCTCGCCAATCATAAGGCGTTCGAGTTCGTTACGCGGTATGCGCGCGATGCCTTCGATGCTCGGCAGCGGGATGGCATATACCTGATCCGCCATGTTTACCAACAACGCCTGGGTGATGGCCAGGGTGAATGGCAGACGGATGATGAAACGTGCACCCTTGCCGGAGCTGGAATCTATCCGGAGGGAGCCGCCGAGTTGTTTGATCTCGCTGGCCACCACATCCATGCCCACGCCACGGCCGGCAGTCTGGGTCACCTGCTCGGCGGTGGAAAAACCGGGTTCCAGGATGAAGGCCATGATGTCGCGATCACTCAATTTGACATCCGCGCGCGTCAGCCCCAGATCCTCGGCTTTCCTGCGGATCGCCTGCAGGTTGAGTCCCGCGCCATCGTCGGTCACTTCCATCACCACTTCTGAGCCTTCGCGGCTCATGGTAATGGTAATGATGCCCATGGCCGGTTTCTTGCTGCGGCGACGGGCCTCGGGCTTCTCGATGCCATGCACCACGGAGTTTCGCAGCATGTGCTCCAGCGGTGCCAGCACGCGTTCCAGCACCTGCCGGTCCATCTCGCCCTCGGCGCCGATGAGTTTCAGGTCCACATGCTTGCCGCTCTCGTCGGCAGTCTGGCGCACTACGCGCCGCAGCCGCTGGGCATGACGTGAGAACGGTACCATGCGCGTGCGCATCAGGCCGTCCTGGAGTTCGGTGGTGACGCGCGATTGCTGCAGCAGCAGTGTCTCGGCCTCACGCGCCTGGTTGAGCAGCAAAGCTTGCAGGCTCACCAAGTCGCCGACGGATTCCGCCAGCGCGCGCGATAGTTGCTGCAGCAAGGAGTAACGGTCCAGTTCCAATGGGTCGAATTCCGGGTGTTCCTTTTCGCCGCCTTCCTGCTGAAACTGGTAGAGAATCTGCGCTTCGGTCTCGATCTCGAGCTTGCGCAGCTGATCGCGCAGGCGCACCACGGTCTGCTCCAGCTCCGTCAGGTTGAAGTTGATGGAATGCACCTGCTGTTCCAGGCGCGAACGGTAGATACCCACCTCACCGGCGAAATTGAGCGCGCTCTCCAGCAGATCGGCGCGCACCCGCACCAATTCGTACTGGATGCGGGAAGTGCCGCGACGATCCGACGCTCCTCCCAGTGCCGCCTCCGGGCCGGGCTCTTCCTCTGCTTCCCTGATCTCGCCTGCGAGATCAGGCGGTGTGCGGATCTCCTTCAGCTCCATAACCGGCGGCGGCGGTGTCGCGCGTACGGTCTCGTATTTATCCTCGGGTTTCTCCGGCGCCAACTCCTCATCTACAGTGTGGCCGTGGATACGTTTCAGGTCCGTCACCAGATCGCCCGCGTCCACAATGGGGCGACTACTGTAGCCCTGCTCCAGCATGCGGTGCAGCCGATCGACTGACCGATTCAGCAATGCAAACAGCTCAGTGGAGATGGCGATGCGGCCGTCCACCACGTCCGTAAGCACCGTTTCCAGTTCATGGCTAAGGTCGCCCATGGGGGTGATGCCCGCCATGCGAGCGCCGCCTTTCAGGGTATGCAGGTTGCGCTGCAGCTGCGCCACCAGCGTGGAGTCATTGCGTTTCTGCGACCACTGGTGCAGCGTGTTGTCAGTTGAATCCAGCAACTCGGTGGCTTCCTCGAAGAAGATGCCCGCCAGTTCCGGATCAAAATCCTTAAGGTCCGAAAGCTGTACATAGCGCAGCCGCTCCTGAGCCTGTGCGGGTCGGGCGGCTGTGTGTCGTGAGGCCATCATGGCCGCAGGTTCGGCGGCAGCCGTCGCGGCTTCACCCGGTGCGCCCGACAGCTTGAGCTCGCGAGCACGCGCCAGCAGCGCGGCATCCGCCACCGGCATGGCTCCCGCCGTGCCCAGTTCACTCACCTGCACACGGGCGGCGTTGAGGATTTCATCCAGCAGCGTCAGGTGCTCCGCCGCCACCGGCGAATCATGGGCCGCCAGATCACTGAGATAACGGCCGGCCGGTTCGATCAGTGCTGCGAGCCCGGTGGCACCCGCCATGGAAGCACTGCCATGCAGGGTGTGCATGGCGCGCACCAGTTCTTCGCTTGGCAGACGTTGCTGTGGGTGCGTCTGCGCCTGAGCGAGGAATTTGGCCAGCACGCCGAGATGGCCCTCGGTCTCGCGGCTGAATATCTCGTAGAGCTGCGGATCCAGCCCCATCGTCTGTGCTTGCCATGAAGTGCCCGTGGCCCGGCTGACAGCGGCGGCTGGTGCAGCGAACTGTGTTTCCGTGTGTGCGGTCGCCGCGCGTCGGGGAGTGGACGTCGCTGACTTCGGCACCCGCGGCTGCTCACCGCGACTGAAAGCACTGGCCGCATCCATGATCGGCTGCACATCCGCCTGCGGGGCGGTGCCCACCTCCAGTTGTTCCACCAGTTCCGGCAGTGCGGCGATGCCCTGTTCCAGCAGCGCAAACATGCCGTCACTGGGTTGCACCGTTTGATCGATGACCCGGTTCAGCATATTCTCGAAGGACCAGGCAAATTCGCCAATAAGACGTGCGCCCACCATGCGACCGCTGCCCTTGAGCGTATGCAAGGAACGCCGCACGGTGGTGAGCGCTTCGCTGTCCGCGGGATTCGAACGCCAGCGCGGGAAATTCTCGCGCAGTGAATTTATCTCCTCCTGGGCCTCCTCCAGGAAAATTTCGACGATTTCCGGATCGACTTCCGCAGCTGGCACCACAGCCGGTCCCGCCGACGACGGGGCCAGCGATTTTGCCGGAGCTGCCGGTGGTGGCGCGGCTCGAACCGGTGTTGGCCCGGATGTCTGTATTCCAGAGACCTCGGCGGGGGCCGCGAACGAGCGCTCATCCGCCACCGTTGCCGGATCCAACTTTGCGTTTTCCTGCGTTATGGTGCCCTCGACTCCGGCCACCGTCTCGATGATGATGTTCTCGGTTTCCACCATGGAGGAATCGAGGCCGGCG
>JAGWNO010000080.1 GCA_028871235.1 Gammaproteobacteria bacterium | reverse complement strand
GAGGCGGCGCTTGCCCGCATGCGCGCCGGCAGCTACGGCAGGTGCGTGGACTGCGGTTCGGTCATTTCCCCCGCGCGGCTCGCCGCCTATCCCGCGGCCAAGCGGTGCCGATCCTGCCAGCAACGCCACGAGCGCAGGCGCAAGGCCGCGGCAGGGTCTTGAGCGTGTCAATTTGCCGCTCGCCGGGATACAGCGGTAGCGATCACCCCGGGGTGGGATAAAACCTGCAGATGACATGGTGAAAGCGTTGGCGCGGCCCGCGGGGCCGTTCATGAGCAACGTCGCCCGCCACGTGGTTTGCATTCCGGGCAAGAACCCCAAACCGCCGCCGGAGCAGCACCGGGCGCTGCTGTGGCGCTGCATCCTGGGCGGCGCGCAACAGGCCGGTATCCCGGCGCGCGAACTTGCGCCGCTGGCACCGCGATTCCACCTCGCAGCCTGGAACTTCGCCTACTACGGCAGGCATACCGACATTCATGTTGACCTGCCGTGGGTGGAACACATGCTGCGTGGCGAAGGGCGGCGGTTCTGCGCTCCGCAACCCGGACGATGGCAGGTACTGCGTACGCGCGCGCTCTACACCCTTGGTGATCTGTTTCCGTGGCTTGCTGAACTGGTGGGCGACGCTGACATCCTCGCCAGCCTGCGGGAAACGGCGCGCTATTTTGATGAGCCGCGTGGCACGGGAGCGCAGGTGCGGGCGGTGGTGAAGCACACCATCGAGCCGCTTGCCGAGGGCGGTGCCGAGGTGATGCTGGTGGGACACAGCCTGGGATCGGTGATCGCCTACGATACGCTCTGGGAATTGTCGCACCGCGACCGGCGTGCTTGGCGTTTCCCGGTGTTGCTTACGCTGGGCAGCCCGCTCGGCATGTTTTACGTGCAGCGGCGCCTGCTCGGGCGTGGCGAACGCGGCGTGCGGCGCTATCCTGCGAACATCGGCCGCTGGATCAACATTGCCGTGAGCGGCGATGTCATCGCAACCGACCGGCATCTACATAACGATTTTCACCCCATGTTGACTCATGACCTGATCGCGAGCATCGAGGATGTGGCCGGTGGAATGCACAGCTGTTATGGCACCGCCGCCGGTGAGAACCCGCATCGCTGTTTTGGTTATTTTTTTCATCCGTTGGTGGCGCGGCTCATTGCTGACTGGCTTGGTGACCGGGAACCGCAGATTGCAGCTTGATCTCCACCGGCATGCGCCCAGGCTTGGCAAGCACCCGCTGGCGTTGCCGGAGCGGCCACCAGTCATAGGACAAGGAGAGGCTCATCGCTGCAGCACGGCATGCGTTGCGGCTGCCGGACCCGCGCAAACTGCGCGCTCTGGCTCAATGCATGGGACCGCTGCGGGGCTGGGGATCGCCGTCACTTGCCCCGGGTCCGTACCAGCAGTACCGGCACCGGTGCGGTATGGATCACATGATCGGCCACGCTGCCGAGCAGCAGTCTCGCCAGCAGTCGGCGGCCGTGACTGCCGAGGATGATCAGTTCGGCGCGGCATTTACGGGCCTCTTCCAGCAGCACCGCGTACACCGGCTGCGCACCGCTGCCGATCAGCCGGTAGCGCGCCTTGCAGCCGGCTTTGTCCACCGCCGTGCGCGCCGCTTTCAGGATACGCTCACCGCCCTCACGCAACGCATCCAGGATTTTGTCCGGCGCCGCCAGTTCCCCGCTGTTCCACACAAGCACGCCCTCGTCCAGCACGTGCAGCACGCACAGTTCGGCGCCAGTCAGCCGGGCGAGACCGAGGGCCTGTTGCAACGCGGCGCGGGAAGTGGCGCTGCCGTCCAGGGCGACCAGTATTTTGCGGTACATGGCGGCGACTCCAGGTGGGATATTGGCTGCAGAATCTGGACCGTAGCGGTGGAACCCGCCTTGATCTGGGTCAAGTAACCGGTTTCCAGCAACCGTCATGATCCCGGACGCAGTGCCGCCGACAACAACATGCAGTAGCGGGCTGCTCAGACCGCTTCACGCCGCTACCAAGCAAACATACTGTGCGCAGGATATTCCGTGCACATTCCTTTACCTGGCGTCCTGGCCCGCGCGGGACCGGCAGCGGTGAACCGGTTCCAGAAGGTTCCGCGGGCAGGACGTATCAGCGATGGATCGGAGCAAGCGGGTGAGGCGGGTGGTTTAACCGGACAGCCGGATCGCGCTGCCTGATTCCGCCGAACGTCGGTGCCATGTGAAGGCACGGCGGGAGGATCCGGCAGGGGAGGTTATTGAAGAGCGGGAAGAGTCAAGCAATTGGTCGGGGTGACAGGATTTGAACCTGCGGCCCCTACGTCCCGAACGTAGTGCTCTACCAGGCTGAGCTACACCCCGAAAAAGGCCGCTTACTATAAGATAAGCGGGTGGGTGGTTCAATGCCGAAGCCTCACACCGGGAACAGCAGTCCGGCGAGCAGCGGCGCGCTGGAGTGCCGCCGAGGACAAGGGCGGGGCTCCACAAGTCCGGCGAATGTGGCGTTGATATCCGGTCCCACCGGGGTGGGGCAGGCCCACGCGCTGCGGGCTTGCGGGTTGAAGCTGAGCACGCCCCCCGGGATCAACTGAAGCATCGCACACCCCGCTGCCAGGAACCACATGAAGCAACGCAGGACCCGCGTACCCAAAATGCCGGCCGCGCCCATCAAGTCCCACCGGCAGATCCTGCTGGTGGATGCCAATGCCGAAGCTCGCGCCCTGGTCACGCGCGAGCTGCATAAAGACATGCCGGAACTGCAGATCATCCACGCTCCCGATCAGGCTTCCCTGGATGCAGCCATCGAGGGCAAACCCTGCGATCTGGTCATCACCGATTTCCAGCTGCGTTCGATCTCCGGCCTGGACGTGCTCAAGCGGGTGAAGTCCCGCTGGCCGGATACGCCGGTTATCATGTTCGCCGGCACCGAGCAGGCGGCGGTCGAGGCCATGGGCCACGGCTTGTCCGGCTATGTGGTCAAGTCACCGCGGCACATGCCGCGGCTGCGCAAGGCGGTGCAGACCGCGCTCGCCAGCTCCGCTGAAGCCCGGGCGCGCCTGCGCGCCGAGCACATGCTCACCGATGCCCTGCAGTCCATGGAAGACGGTCTCATCCTGTTCGATGCGGAGGACCGGATGATCCTGTGCAACGACCAGCTGCGGCGCATGTATCCCGAGCTTACCGGCGTGCTGCTGCCGGGTACCACATTCACGGATATCCTCAAGGTGTCGCTGCACAACCAGCGGGTAGAACTGGATGGGGAAAAACCGGAGGAATGGCTGGAGAAACGGCTTGCCACACATCGCCGTGCAGCCGGCAGCATCGTACAACAATTGAATGACGGCCGCTGGGTGCTGATCAAGGAGCGGCGCAGTCATGATGGCGGTTATATCAACATTTACACCGACATCACCGCCATCAAGCAGCGCGAGCTGGAACTGGAGCGGCTGCTTTCCGAACATATCATGCTGGCGGCCGCCACCCGGCAGTCCTCGGCCGGCGTGGTGGTCGTCGATGTGCAATCGGGCGGGGGGGGATATCCCATCATCTACGTCAACCCCGCGTTTGAACGCATCACCGGCTACAGCTCCGCGGATGTCTGCGGCAGGGACTGGCGTCTGTTCGCGCAGATGGCCGCCACCAGCGACGATGTCCGGGAGAAGATCCGCGACGCGTTCAATACACGCGAGTCCACTCAGATTGATGTGGTCAATCACCGCAAGAACGGCGAGAAGTTCTGGAATTCGCTTGCCATCAGCCCGGTATTCGATGAACGCGGCATCCTGCGGTTCTACGTCGGCGTGCTTACAGACATCACCGATCGCGTGCAGATCAGCGACATGCTGGAAGAGCGCACCCGCATGCTGGGCGAAGCGGAACATCTGGCGCATCTTGGCCATTGGCGCTGGGACATCCCGCTGGACAGGATGTGGCGCTCCGAGGAGGTATACCTGATACGCGGCATGACGCCGGATGAAGCGCCCGGGGATTTTCGCGGCACGCTCAACACCTTTCACCCCGACGACCGCGAGCGGGTGAGCAACGCGATCAGCGGCGTGGCAGTCAACCATCAAGGCACGGAATTTGAGGCCCGGGTGCTGCGGCCTGACGGCGAGATCCGCCATGTGCGCATCATCGGCCAGTACAGCCCGCCCACTCGGGAGTCGAACGAGGCGGTATTCGGCATCTTCCAGGACATCAGCGCACAGAAACAGCAGGACGCGGCATTGCGGCGCAGCGAGCGGCGTTATCGGCGGCTGATGGAGGCCAACCCGCACGGCATCAAGGAAATCGCGCTGGACGGCACTATCAGCTACGCCAACCAGGCCTCCCACAAGATGCTGGGTTATCAGCGCGGCGAGCTCATCGGCAAGTCGGTCTTCGATTTCATCGCCGACCCGCTGCAACAGGCCGAGTCACGGAATATTTTCAGCAAGATGATCAACGCGGAGATCTTCACGCATACGCTCGCCACCCGCCAGATGACTGCCGACGGCCGCATCATCGATGTGCAGGTGGATTCGGTGGTGAGCCGTAATGAGGCGGGCCGGGTCAATGGCGTGATCTCCGTGACCACGGACATCACCGAGCGGGTGCAGAGCGAGAAGCGGCTGCGCTATCTCGCGTTCTATGACCCGCTCACCGGTCTCGGCAATCGCGCGTTGCTGAATGAATCCCTGCGTGAGCGGCTTGCCAATCGCAGCGGGGACGCGTGCGTGGCGGTGGTGCTGTTCAATATCGACGGCTTCAAGCTGGTCAACGACGCCCTGGGTCATGATATCGGCGACAGCGTGTTGCGGGAGTTCGGCAGCAGGCTGGCTTCCGCATTCGGCGGCCGTGACGTGGTGGCGCGTCTCGGCGCCGATGAGTTCGCCGCGATCATGGCCGGCGACTTCGACCGCGAAATGCTGCGGGCAAGGGTGGAGGAGATCAAACACGCCCTGGAAGCGCCGCTGCAGCTGGCCGGCAGCCGTCTGGATGTGCGTCTGAGCACGGCGGTGGCCGTGGCACCGGGCGACGGCAATGAAGTGGAAGAGCTGCTGCGTAATGCCGACAGCGCGCTGCTTGAGATCAAACGCGATGAACCCGGCGGTCTGCGCTTCTACAGTGCGGAGATGAAGACCGTGATGGAGGAGTTCCTGATGCTGCGGGGCAGGCTGCGCAGCGCCGTGCTGCAGGGTGAATTCCACCTTGAGTACCAGCCGCAGGTGGAACTGGGTTCCGGCAGGATCCTGGGTCTGGAAGCCTTGCTGCGTTGGCGCACCGAGGACGGCGAGCTCATCCCGCCCGGCAAGTTCATCCCGGTTGCCGAGCAGAGCGGTGACATCATCGCTTTGGGCGGCTGGACGCTGGAGAGCGCCTGCCGTCAGGGCGTCGCCTGGAGCCAGCTTGGCATCGAGCCGACGCTCATGACAGTGAACATCTCGGCGCGGCAATTCCTGCAGGACAACCTGGTGGACATGGTCAGCGGCGTGCTGCGGCAGACCGGATATGATCCGCGCCGCTTGCAGCTGGAGCTGACCGAAACCGCCCTCATGACCCATAACCCCGCGGTACTGCGGCGCATGCGGGCGCTCACCGACATGGGCATCAGTTTCTCGCTGGATGATTTCGGCACCGGCTATTCTTCCCTGAGCTATCTCAGCCGCCTGCCCATCGGCACCGTCAAGATAGACCGCAGTTTCGTGGTGGGCATGTCCATCGATGCGCGTCATGTCGCCATCGTGAGCGCGGTGGTGGCCATGAGCCGCGCGCTGGACATCAAGGTGGTGGCGGAGGGGGTGGAGGAGGCCCGGCAGGTGGAGTATTTACGCGCCGCCGGTTGTGAGGTAGTGCAGGGTTTCTTCTTCAGCCGCCCGGTGTCCGCCGATGCCTGTACGGCGCTGCTGCGTGCCGGGGTGATCCAGCCGTCCCGGCGCCGCTGACGCCTAGGCGCGGCGCTCCAGGGAAAACCCGGCGAGTTCCTCGAGCGCGTTGCGGAAAGCGGAGGCCGGCAATGCTGACAGCGCCGCCACCGCGCGCTCCTTCTCCCGCCGCGCGGCCGTGTAGGTGTAGTCCAGCGCCCCCCGGTTCCTGACGATCGCCATGATCGCCTCGACATGTTCGCGGCCGCCGTTCTCGATGGCGGTGCGGATGAGCGCCTGTTCGGCCGGCGCCGCCCGCTGCAGGGTCTGGATCAGCGGCAGGGTGGGCTTGCCCTCGGCCAGATCGTCGCCGATGTTCTTGCCGAGTTCCGCGGTGGAGGCGCTGTAGTCCAGCATGTCGTCCACCATCTGGAAAGCCAGACCGAGATGCAGGCCATAACGCGCCAGCGCGGCTTCCTCCGCCGCCGGCCGTTCCGAGATCACCGCACCGAGACGCGCGCCCGCCTCGAACAGCGTCGCGGTCTTGCGGCGGATGACCTCTAGATAGCGTGCCTCGGTGGTGTCGGGGTCATTGCAGTTCATGAGCTGCAGCACCTCGCCTTCGGCGATGAGGTTGGTGGCATCCGCCATGATGCGCATGACGCGCATGTTGTCCGCGCGCACCATCATCTGGAAGGCGCGCGAATACAGGAAGTCACCCACCAGCACGCTGGCCTCGTTGCCCCAGATGGCATTGGCGGTATCGCGCCCGCGGCGCAGCGCCGAGCCGTCCACCACGTCGTCATGCAGCAGCGTGGCGGTATGGATGAATTCGATGATGGCGGCCAGGTCCACGTGGCGCTCGCCGCCGACCCCGCAGGCGCGGGCCGCCAGCAACACCAGCATGGGCCGCAGGCGCTTGCCGCCGCCGCCGATGATGTAGTCGGACAGCTGGTTGATGACGGCCACGTCGGAGCGCAGTTCCTCGCGGATGCGGCGGTCCGTGGCACGCAAGTCCTCGGCGATCAGGGCACGGAGGGCGCCCAGGTCCGGAGCCGCGGGCCGGGGGGCGGTGGAGACTGCTGATACCATCGGTTTGCCGGTACGCTGCCGGGATGGCGCGGAGAGAGCCGATGCTAGGGGTCGCTGCGAAGGGGTGTCAAGCGCAAGCCGCAACCGAGCATGACAGGTGGGGCAGCCCCCGGGCTTTTCCGGCGGATTTGCGGCGCGATCCGTGCCCGGCTCAGCCAAACGGTGCCTGCCTGCCTGTTTCCCGGTGGTCCGGTGGCGTCCGGCAGACTGGTTTTTAGTGCGACCCGCCGCTGCCGGGTTTGACCCGGGCCCCCCCAAGGCCGTAAAATCCGCGCCCTTTGGCGGGTTTCCCAGGGTTTCCGGAGATTTTCCCATGTACGCGGTTATTGAGTCCGGTGGCAAGCAGTACCGGGTGAGCGAAGGCGATGTCATCCGCGTCGAGAAACTCGAGGCGCAGGCGGGCGTGGCCGTGGAATTCGACCGCGTGCTGCTGGTGGGCAAGGACGGCGCCGCCCCGGTGATGGGCGCGCCCTATGTGCCGGGCGGCAAGGTCACCGGCACCGTCAAGGACCAGGGCCGCCACGACAAGATCTTCATCTTCAAGCTGCGCCGGCGCAAGAATTACCGCCGCCGCGCGGGCCACAAGCAGGCCTACACCCAGGTCCAGATCACCGGCATCCACGCTGGCTGAGCGTTTTGAGGTAAGCGAACATGGCACATAAAAAGGCAGGCGGCAGCACCCGCAACGGCCGCGACTCCGAATCGAAGCGCCTGGGCGTCAAGCTCTATGGCGGCGAGCAGGTGGCGGCAGGCAACATCATCATCCGCCAGCGCGGTACCCAGTACCATGCCGGCGTGAACGTGGGCATGGGCCGGGACCACACGCTGTTCGCCAAGGCCCCCGGCAAGGTCAGGTTTGCCGTCAAGGGCCGTCCCCAGCGCCGCTACGTGAGCGTGGTGGCGGAGTAAGCCGCTCGCCGCCGCAATAACCAAGCCCCGGCACGTCCGGGGCTTTTTGTCTGTGACGGCAGAAGGAGTGAGGCGTGAGGTGTAAGCAGAGCAAGCCGGTGAGATGATATTTTTTGTCCGGTTCTTTACTTCTCACCCCTCACTCCTCACCCCTCACCCCTCACTTCTTATGACGCAGCCATGAAATTCGTCGATGAAGCCATCATCAAGGTCATCGCCGGCGACGGCGGCAACGGCTGCGTCAGCTTCCGCCGCGAGAAATTCATCCCCTTCGGCGGCCCCGACGGCGGCGACGGCGGCGACGGCGGCAGCATCCATCTGCAAGCGCGCACCGGTCTCAATACCCTGGCGGATTTCCGCAACACCCGCAGCTTCGAGGCCGAGCGCGGCGGCAAAGGCATGAGCCGCGACATGACCGGCCGGAGCGGCGCGGACCTCACAGTGCCGGTACCGGTGGGCACGCTTATATATGATGCGGACACCGGCGAGCAGCTGGGCGACCTGGTGCAGGCGGGCGAACGCCTGCTGGTGGCGCGCGGCGGTTTCCACGGCCTCGGCAACACCCGCTTCAAGAGCAGCGTGAACCGCGCGCCGCGTCAATCCACACCCGGCACACCCGGCGAACGCCGCAGCTTGAAACTGGAACTCAAAGTGCTCGCCGACGTGGGTCTTTTAGGCATGCCCAACGCCGGCAAGTCCACGCTCATCCGCGCGGTCTCGGCGGCGCGCCCCAAGGTGGCGGAATATCCCTTCACCACCCTGCATCCGCACCTGGGCGTGGTCTCGGTGGGGCAGCATCGCAGCTTCGTGATGGCGGACATTCCCGGACTCATCGAGGGCGCCTCCGAGGGCCAGGGCCTCGGCATCCGTTTTCTCAAGCATCTGCAGCGCACCCGTCTGCTGCTGCATCTGGTGGATGTGGCGCCCTGCGATGGCGGCGGCGATCCGGTCAGGGATGCGCAAGCGATCGCGAAAGAATTGGAGAAATTCAGCCCGGAGCTGGCGGCGCGGGAGCGCTGGCTGGTGCTCAACAAGACCGATCTGCTGCCGCCGGACCAACGTCAGTCCCGCTGCGCCATGATCGTGCAAGCACTGCACTGGGAAGGACCGGTGTTCCCGATCTCCGGCCTGTCCGGCGAGGGCACCGGGGAACTGTGCCGGAAGATCATGGCGCGTCTGGAGCAGTTGCAGCCGCCCGCGGACACCGCGGAAGCCTCCTAGTCCGGCTGCTCCGCCGCTGGGGCCACGTGATTCTTATGCAGGGCGCGCACTTGGCGCGTCGTTTCCAGTTGCCTACCCTGCACCGGATCGGCAGGCATCACCAGTCCCTGACGCAACACCCGCAATCGTGCGAGGGTGTCCGGCATTCCCACGGCAGCCGCTATGGCTGCAGCTGCGGGGCTTCGGGAGCCGGCCGCTAGGGCAGCCGTCGGTGCATCAGGCA
>JAGWNO010000079.1 GCA_028871235.1 Gammaproteobacteria bacterium | reverse complement strand
ATTGCAACGTCCGTCCTGACAGTTTCTCCAGCTTCCGGATGAATCTCCTGGAGCCACAGGGCAATCCTTTTTCCACGTTGCGTGTTATTTATCCCCGAATACTCAGGCTCGTCACCATCTGCCAGTAATATTTGCCATCGCCGGCGGGTCTTTAGGCTCTACCCAGCCGTGTCCATAATGGGGGTCATTGTGTGATTGAGGCTCTCGCAGCGCTTGCCGTACCCGCCGTTGCCTGGGCCAACGGCAGCAACGACAACTTCAAAGGCGTGGCCACGCTCTTCGGCAGCAGCGTGTCCCGCTACCGCACCGCGCTTATTCTGGGGTGCGGCGCCACCTTCCTGGGTGCCCTGGCCTCATTTTTCATCAGCCGCGGATTGCTCGCCACTTTCAGCGGGGCGGGCCTTGTGCCCGATTCCGTGGTGCATGATCCGGCGTTCCCCTTGGCAGTGGCCCTGGCCGGGAGTCTCACGGTATTTCTGGCCACGCGTCTCGGCCTGCCGGTCTCCACCACCCATGCGCTCATCGGCGGACTGCTGGGGGCGGGATGGGTGGCCGTGGGCGGCGCCGTGCGGATCGCTCCCCTCTGGGACAGCGTGTTTCTGCCGCTGCTGCTGAGCCCGTTCCTCGCCGCGGGCACCACCTGGCTGCTGTTCCTGCTGTTGCGGCCGGTGTCGGCCGCCTGGCGCGGCGCCCGTGCACCGCAGGCTGCGGCGTGTGTCTGTGCCGGGGTAACCGCAGCGTCCGTCGTTGCAGCAGAAGGCGTCGGTGTCATGGCCATGAGCGGCGTGCTGCCGGCGGTGCGCACGGGAAACCTGCCCGGGTGCGCGGAAGGTTTTGCTTCGCCTCCGGCACGGCTGACGTTTCCGCGCGCGCTTGACGGTCTGCATTATCTGAGTGCCGGCGCGGTGAGTTTCGCCCGCGGCACCAACGACACCCCCAAGATCGCGGCGCTGCTGCTCACCAGCGCGGCACTCGGTCCCGGGACGGCCACCGCGGTGTGCGCTGCCGCGATGCTGGCGGGCGGCTTGCTCAACGCCCGGCGCGTGGCCGAGACCCTTGCTCACCGGGTCACGCGCCTTGATCCCGAGCAGGGCTTGCTCGCCAATCTCGTCACGGCATTCTACGTACTCGGCGCCTCGCGCCTCGGCCTGCCGGTGTCCACCACCCACATCGCGGTGGGCTCGCTGTTCGGCGTGGGCGCGGCCACCCGCACGGGGCGCTGGCATACCATGACGAACATAGCCTTGGCCTGGCTGGTCACGCTACCCATGGGAGCGGCATTGGGCGCCGCGGTGTTCGCGGTCCTGCGGCAGCTGTGAAACTGTGCTCGTGGGCGGACAGGTGTTGGGTGTATTTGAGAGGTGTGTATCCGAATATGTGTGCGATAACCGATGGGTGACAAGCGCGATCTGGTGGTGATCGGTGCCGGAGCCGCGGGCCTGGTGGCCACGTACACGGCCGCGGCGGCCGGTGCGCGGGTGACGCTGGTGGAAAGGCATCGCATGGGCGGTGACTGTCTCAACACCGGCTGTGTGCCGAGCAAGGCGCTGCTGCACGCCGCGCGCATCTCGCACGAGGTGCGCACCGCCGGCCGCGTGGGCGTGCACGCGGGCGAACCGCGGGTGGATTTCGCGGCGGTGATGGCCCATGTGCGCCGCGCAATTTCCGCCATCGAGCCCAACGACTCGGCGGAGCGCTACACGCAGCTCGGCGCCGAAGTGATCCGCGGCCAGGCACGGCTTGTGGATGCACACACGCTGGAGGTCGATGGCGGACGCCTTGCCACCCGCAGTCTGGTGCTTGCCACCGGCGCGGAACCGGTGATGCCGGCGCTCCCGGGCCTCGGGGCGGCGCATTGGGTGACGAGCGACAGCGTCTGGTCGCTCACGGAACTGCCCCGGCGGCTGGTGGTGCTGGGCGGCGGCGCCGTGGGTTGTGAGCTCGCCCAGGCCTTCGCGCGCCTCGGGAGCGCGGTAACGCTGGTGGAACTGGCCGAACGGCTGCTGCCGCGGGAGATCCCCGTCGCCGGCGAACTGCTTGCCGCGGCGTTCGCCGCCGAGGGCCTGCAGCTGTTTACCGGCTGGCGGGCGCGGCAAGTGGAACATGGACGCGACGGCGCGGTGCTGGTCGTGGCCGATGCGCAGGGCAGCGAGCGGCGTCTGCCTTTCGATGTGCTGTTACTCGCGCTCGGACGGCAGCCGCGCACGGGCGAAATGGGCCTGGAGATGGCGGCCGTGGCGCGCGATGCCCGCGGTTTTATCCGCACGGATGCGCGGCTGCGCACTTCGGTGCGCAATATCTACGCCTGCGGCGACATCACCGGTCACCAGCAGTTCACCCACGTGGCGGGCCAGCAGGGCTGGTGTGCGGCCATGAATGCGCTGTTCCGGCCGCTCGCGCGTTTCCGCTGGGCGGCGGGACCGGTGCCGCGCGTCACCTACACGGATCCGGAAATCGCGAGCGTCGAGGCGGCGGGCGTCAGCATCACGCCAGACCTGGAGACGGTCGTCGTGCCGCTCAGCGAAGTGGATCGTGCCGTGGTCGAAGGGCGCACGCGCGGATTCGCCGCCCTGCGCGTGGACCGTCGCGGGCGGCTGCGGTCCGCCACGCTCGCCGCCCCCGGGGCGGGAGAACTGCTGGCGGAACTCACGCTTGCCATGCGGCACGGGTTGCGGCTGGCGGACGTGCTGGCCACCATCCATGCCTATCCGACGTATGCTGAAATCAACCGCCGCGCCGCCGCCCAGTGGCGGCAAAGACATTTATCCGGCTCCATCAAACCGCTGGCGCGCGCCGTGCTCGGGTTGTTACGCGGAGTATAGGTGAACTGCATGTTGGTTATTGCGGTCCATTACCGGCGAGGAAGACCTTAATTTATGATGAACGCCGTTCTGAAAGAGATTCCCGCCGATTTCAGGGCCACGCTGCGCGCACATGCCCTGACGCTCGAGCGCATGCCGGCGGAAATCCTGCAGGTCAATGTAGGCAAGCGCTGCAACCTGGCCTGCCACCACTGCCACGTGGACGCCGGACCGTTGCGCACCGAGAACATGGACACCAGGACCGCGGAGCGCCTCATTGAACTGCTGGCCGACGCCCCGCACATCGCTACGCTCGACCTCACCGGCGGCGCACCGGAACTCAATGCGAACTTCAGGCATCTGGTGCAAGCCGGCCGCGCGCTCGGCAGGGAGGTGATAGACCGCTGCAACCTCACGGTGCTGTTCGAGCCGGGGCAGGAGGACACGGCGGAGTTCCTCGCCGCGCATCGCGTGCACGTGATCGCCTCGCTGCCCTGCTATTCCAGGGAGAATGTCGAGCGTCAGCGCGGCAAGGGGGTGTTTGATGGAAGCATCCGCGCACTGCAGAAACTGAATGCCCTGGGTTATGCCCGCGAACCCGGCCTGATCCTCGATCTGGTCTACAACCCGGTGGGCCCGACACTGCCGCCCGAGGCAGGGAGACTCGAGGCGCGCTACAAGGCGGAGCTCGGCACACTGTTCGGCATCGAGTTCAACCGTCTGCTGGTCATGACCAATCTGCCCATCAGCCGCTTCCTGCACGCGCTGGTGCGCGACGGCTGCTACGAGGAATACATGACGCTGTTGGTGCAGAGTTTCAATCCCAGTACAGTTGCGAATCTTATGTGCCGTAACACCCTCTCCGTGAGCTGGGACGGCCGGCTCTATGATTGCGATTTCAACCAGATGCTGGAGCTGCCGATGGCCGGTGCACCCACCGTCTGGGACATCGGCTCGCTTGAGACATTCGCCCACCAACCCGTGGCCACGGGCCGGCACTGCTTCGGGTGCACCGCGGGCCACGGCAGTTCCTGCGGAGGCACCCTGGCATGAATGCGCGCCTTGAAGAAGGTCTGGTACCCGCGGACCGCCACACTGCGGTGCGGGAATATTACGGACGCATCCTGAAGTCGAAGAACGATCTGCGCACCAGTGCCTGCTGCTCGGCGGAGACGCCGCCCGGCTGGCTGCAACGGCTCATGGCTGCGGTTCCGGAGGAAATCCGCGAGCGCTTCTACGGCTGCGGTTCGCCCATTCCGCTGGCCCTTGAGGACCGTACGGTTCTCGACCTCGGCTGCGGCACGGGGCGTGACTGCTACCTGCTCGCCCAGCTCACCGGCAGCAGCGGCCGGGTCATCGGCCTGGACATGACCGGGGAGCAGCTGGACGTGGCACGCCGCCACGTGGCGGCCTTTTCACGCCGCCTGGGTCTTCCGCCGGATGTCCTGGAGTTCCGGCAGGGCTACATTGAGGCACTGGACGCCGCCGGCATCGCGGATGCCTCGGTGGACGCGGTGGTGTCCAACTGCGTGATCAACCTCTCGCCGGACAAGGAAGCGGTGTTTCGCGAGATCCGGCGGGTGCTCAAGCCGGGGGGCGAACTGTATTTTTCCGACGTGTTCTGCGACCGGCGCCTGCCGGCCGGGGTACAGACGGATGCGGTGCTGGTGGGCGAATGCCTGGGCGGGGCGCTCTATACGGAGGACTTCCGCCGGCTCATGGGAAAAATCGGTTTTGAGGATGTGCGCAGCGTGCGGGCCGCTGCGGTGACGGTCACCGATGAGAAACTGGCGGAGAAGCTCGGCAACGCACGTTTCGTCTCGCGCACCCTGCGCGCCTTCAAGCTGCCGCTGGAGGATCGCTGCGAGGACTATGGGCAGGTGGCGGTGTACCGCGGCACGCTTGCCCGGTCACCGGCGGTATTCGAGCTGGATGACCATCACCGTTTCGAGCGCCGCCGGCCGCTGACGGTCTGCGGCAACACCGCCGACATGCTGCAGAAAACGCGCTATGCACCCCACTTTGAGGTCATTGGCGACCGGCGCGAACACCATGGCCTCTATGCATGCGGGGCCGGATCGGAAACGCAGGCACAAGCTGACGGCGGCGCCTGCTGCGCCTGACGCCTGCCGGAGATTGATCCGCTCAGTCGTTCTGGCCGAACTTGGCGATGTCCTCGGGCACCGCTTCGGTCGTGACGACTGCCTCCTTGCCTTGCACCAAAGTGCGGATTTCCTCGACCACGGCGGGGTTCGCCAGGGTCGTCACATCGCCCACGTCGCGCCGGTTGGAGATGGAGGCGAGCACGCGCCGCATGATCTTGCCCGAACGCGTCTTGGGCATATCCGGCACGATGTAGACCCGCTTCGGTCGTGCGAACTTGCCGATGATGTCCTCGTTGGCCTTGATGATGCGGTTGATGACATCGGGCGTGCCTTCGTAGCCTGGCTTGAGCGCGATGTAGACCTCGGGCATGCGTCCCTTGAGCTCGTCCAGGACCGGCACTACCGCGGCTTCAGCGACCTCGGGCACCGTCAAGCACGCGGATTCGATCTCCTTGGTGCCAAGGCGATGACCAGAGACGTTGATGACGTCATCGATGCGGCCCAGGATGCGGTAGTAGCCGTCCGCCGCCTGCATCGCGCCGTCACCCGCCAGATACGGCCAATCCCGCCAGTCCTTGCTCTTGGGATTCTTGCAGTAGCGTGCGTAATACGTACTCACGAACCGGTCGGGATCGCCCCAGATGGTCTGCATGATCCCGGGCCAGGGATTGCGGATGCAGATATTGCCTGCGTGGCCGGAGCCTGCGGGCACTTCTTCGCCATTCTCATCGTAGATGACCGGATGGATGCCGGGTACACCGGGTCCGGCACTGCCGGGCTTCATCGGGTCAATGGCGGGCAAGGTGCTGCACAGGAATCCGCCGTTCTCGGTCTGCCACCAGGTATCCACGATGACGGCTTCGCGTTTGCCGACTTCGTCGTAGTACCAGCGCCACGTTGCCGGCTCGATGGGTTCGCCGACGGTGGTCATGTGCTTGAAGTGGCAGTTATACTTTCTCGGCTCCTCGGGTCCTTGTTTCCGCAGCGCGCGAATCGCGGTCGGTGAGGTGTGGAAAATATTGACGCCCAGCCGCTCTGCGATCCGCCACGGACGTCCGGCGTCGGGATGCGTGGGCACGCCTTCGTAAATGACGCTGGTCGCCGCGAGCGCGAGCGGACCGTAGACGATGTACGAATGCCCGGTGATCCAGCCGATGTCGGCCATGCACCAGTAGGTGTCGGTCGGGTGGATGTCCTGAATGTATTTGGAGGTGCCGGTGACGTAGGCGAGGTAGCCGCCGGTGCGGTGCTGGCAGCCCTTGGGCTTGCCGGTGCTGCCGCTGGTGTACATCAGGAACAACGGCGCTTCCGCGTCCATCGGCACGGGCTCAACGCGTTTGCCCGCGTATTGCTTCAGGATTTCGTTGACGAAGAAATCGCGCCCCTTGACCATCGGTGTTGGCGAGTTGTATTTACCGGGGTAGCGCTGCCAGATAAGTACCTTATCCACGCCTTGCCCCATTTCTTTCGCGGTTTGCACCGCGATGTCGGCATTTACTTTGTGATCGATAAGCTTGCCGGCGCGCCAGTAGGCGTCCATGGAGATGAGGATATGACTGCCCGAGTCCTGGATGCGCGTGCCGCATGCCTGACCGGAGAACCCGCCGAACACCTGCGAGTGGATGACTCCCAGCCGCGCACAGGCGAGCATGGTGATGGGCAGTTCCAGCGTCATCGGCAGATGCAGAGTCACGCGGTCGCCCGCCTTGAGTCCGCAAAAATCACGCAACAGTGCCGCCATCTCATTCACCCTGATATACAGCTCCTGATACGTCAGCGCGATTGGCGGCTCTTCTTCAGGTTCGGAGACCAGGATAAGCGCCGCTTTATTGCGGTACTCTGCGAGGTGGCGGTCCACGCAGTTGTAGCTGGCATTGATTTTGCCGCCCACGAACCATTTCCAGAAGGGCGGCTTGTTGGTGTCGAGGACCGTCTTATACGGCTCGAACCAGGTCAACATGTCCGCGTAATGCTTGAAGCAGTCGGGGAAATTCTTCAGACTGAACCGCTCGCGGATATGCGCATCCTTCATGTTCGCCTGTTCGGCGAATTTCTTCGATGGTTGGAAATACCCCTCTTCCTTCCAATGCACCGCAATCTGCGCTTCGCTGACCTCGGTATATTCCTTCGCTTTAGTTTTGTTTGCCATAGAACCAGTCTCCTAGCGGATGCGTGACACGCCGCCAGTGTGCTTGGCGGGCCGCTGAATTCAATCTGTACTGCAGGTCAAATCGGGCGGCCGCGTGCCGCGGCCGCCCGAGCACCCAAGTGACTGCCCTTAACCGCCGGGTGCGCCCAGTGGTACCACGGTCTTGCCGAAGACCGTATTGGTCACGAGCCCAAAGCTCGTGTACATGGCAAGCAGCCCGCAGACCAGGCCGAGCCAGCCTCCGGCCGTATGCAGTGCATGCATGCCGAGCAACGCACCGAAACCCAGCAGGAAGAAGGTGACCCACAGCGTGAGAAACACCCACCACAGCGCCTTGCTGAGCCGGAACGTGGCCACCCACATGTAGAGCGTGAACACACCCCAGCCGATCAGTGCGACACCGATGGTGCTGCCCGCCTGTGACAGATCCAGTACCCCGTGACCGCCGAGCAGAACCAGCAGGGCAAACCACCACCAGAACGCGCCATAGCTGAGGAACGCCACGGTGCCGAAGGTATTGCCGGTGCGGAACTCCAGCAAGCCGGCGAGTATCTGGATGAGACCACCGTAAGCAAAAGCCATAGGAATCACGACCTGCTCACCACCCGCCGGCAGTACGCCGGCGTTGACCAGGCTCAAGATCACCGTGGTGAGTCCGAAGCCAACCAGGCCGAGGGGCGCAGGGTTGGCGAATTTTGATTCTTCTGCCATGTAGACTCCTCCCAAGTATTTATAACCGCATAACTTATATTCCCCCCACCACCCGGCTGCAAGAGGGGCGGGCAGCGGAAGAGCCTGGCGGTATTGCACGATTCAGTCAGGGTATTTCGTCGTGGAGGCCCGTGGTTCTGGCATCCGGGACTGCTTGCGAATGCTTCGCGATTCCAATGCCTGCAGGCCCCGATTCAAGCACTGCAGATGGTTTTACAAGTGAAAATCATTAGTTACAGCGCGAATCCACAAAGTACTTTATGATCAGGCCGGCCGATCCCAATCGGCAGGTCTTTTATGGGATTCAGCTTCCGCATATGCGCTCAACATCTCACAACCGCCCATGCCATTAATATTGACATCACCAAGCCACGGGGAGTAGAAAGACCAGCGGAATCGCGGCTATCGTCCGCATTGCGGCATCCATCACGAACCTGACCGTGGCGAGGGGGTAATCATCATGAATATGAATAACCTTTGGGCGAGATTGAGCTGCTGGGCGGCGCTGTCGCTTTTGTGTACTGCGCCGTTGCTGGCCTACGCGGATACCAGCACCAACATCAGCACCGCTCCCGGCGTCCAGATCAGCCTGCATGGCTTCATAGACACCGGTTTCTTCTGGCAAGACCAGAATTTCGCTTTCGGCAACGGCCAGAATGCCGAATGGCCGGTAGCAAACACCACGGGATCGAAAAACAATCTCAGCGGCTTTGATATCCGCAACACGCGCGCCTGGCTGGACTTTACCGGACCCGCCACGGACAACGGCTGGAAGGTGAGCGCCCATCTCGAAGGCGATTTCTTCGGCGGCAATAACGGCACCAGCGCTTTCAGTGCCTCGCAGGCGACACCGCGCTTGCGTCAGGCGTTCTTCACTCTCAAAAGCCCCGACGGCGGCAGCTCAGTGACTTTAGGCCAGCAATGGGACCTGCTGTTCCCGATCGAGGAAGTGCCGGCGTCCTTCACGCATATCGCATTCCCCCTCGGTCTTGGCACCGGCATGATCGGCTGGCGCTTCACCGGTATCGTGTATTCACAGGAACTCAACCAGGGCGCGGAGGCGGGAACCGCCAAATGGCGTTTGGACTTGGGCGCCTTCAACGGTTCCTGGAACGGTCCGGGTAACAATGTCAATTTCGGTACAGCCGGCAATGCCAATTTCAACCCGCAGGTAGAGGCACGACTGCATGTCGACGATGGCAGTTGGAAGTCCTTTATCACGGTCCATTCCAGTCACGAGAGCCTGGCCGGGGTGGGCGGCGCCGCACCGACGCCGATCGCTTCCAGCATCACATCCTATGCGGTCGAGGCCGGCACGACTTGGAGTTCCGGGCCGTGGTCGGTACTCGGCAGCGTCTATAACGGCAAGGGACTGGGTCAGGTGTTTGGCGCCATGGCGCAATTCGGCGACATCAAGGAAACCGGCGGTTATGTCCAGGGCGGCTACAAGCTGGATCCCCATTGGGGCCTGTATGCCACCTATGCCACGGTCAGGCCGAATCAAGGCGACGTGAATACCTGGATCGGCAATGGCGGCCGACTGAAGAATCAGCAGACCGGTCTGGATCTGCTCTATTCCAATGG
>JAGWNO010000078.1 GCA_028871235.1 Gammaproteobacteria bacterium | reverse complement strand
GGTCTCGATGGAGGCCGTACCCACCAGCACCGGCTGGGTACGTATCCGGCAGTCCTTGATGTCGTCAATGACGGCATTAAATTTCGCTTTGGGCGAGAGGTACACCTGGTCCGGGAGGTCGTTGCGGATCATGGGTTTGTTGGTGGGTATCACCACCACTTCCAGGCGGTATATCTCGTGGAACTCGGCGTCCTCAGTATCAGCGGTGCCGGTCATGCCGGCAAGTTTCTTGTACAGACGGAAATAATTCTGGAAGGTGATGGAGGCGAGTGTCTGGTTCTCCGCCTGGATTTTCACGCCCTCTTTGGCCTCGATGGCCTGATGCAGGCCATCTGACCAGCGCCGCCCCGGCATGGTGCGACCAGTGAATTCGTCAACGATCACCACTTCGCCATCCTTGACGATGTAGTCCACCTCGCGTTGATAGAGCGCCATGGCGCGCAGCGCCGCGTTCACATGGTGCATGAGGTTGATGTTGCCGGCGTCGTACAACGACTCGCCAGCCTGTAACAAACCAGCCTTGGCCAGCAATTCCTCAAGCCGCTGGTGGCCGTCCTCGGTAAGATAGACCTGCTTGGCCTTCTCATCCACGCTGTAATCGCCGGGGCCGTCTTCTTCCTGCTGTGCCGTGAGATGCGGTACCAGTGTATTGATCTTGCGGTAAAGCTCGGTGTTGTCATCCACCGCTCCGGAGATAATCAGCGGCGTACGTGCCTCGTCGATCAGGATCGAATCCACTTCGTCGACGATGGCGTAATGTAGTTCGCGCTGCACCTTGTCCTCAAGGCGGAACGCCATGTTGTCGCGCAGATAATCGAAACCGAACTCATTATTTGTGCCGTAAGTGATGTCGGCAGCATAGGCATCGCGTTTCACGGCGGGATCCTGGCCCACCAGCACCACCCCCACATGCATGTCCAACGCCTCGTACACCGGTCGCATCCAGTCGGCGTCGCGCTGCGCCAGGTAGTCGTTCACCGTCACCACGTGTACGCCGCGAGCAGGTATGGCATTGAGATAAACGGCCAGTGTTGCAACCAGTGTCTTGCCTTCACCGGTGCGCATTTCCGCAATCTTGCCGCGGTGGAGAGTCATGCCACCGATGAGCTGCACGTCGAAATGGCGCATGCCCAGTTGGCGGCGGGCCGCCTCGCGCACTACTGCAAAAGCCTCCGGCAGCAGTTCGTCCAGGTTTTCACCCTGGGCATGGCGTGCACGGAATTCCTGAGTCTTGGCCCTGAGGGCTTCATCGGATAGGGCCTGCATCGCAGGTTCCAGTGCGTTGATGCGCGTAACATTGCGGTTCATCGCCCGCAGCAGCCGTTCATTGCGACTGCCGAACAGCATCTTCATTACGTTGGCGGCCATCACTTGATCCCGTTTAAATCCGCTGTGGTTAGGGTCCCGCTGCTGCGCGCCCGCAAACCCACCTGCTGGCCAGGGCCAGTACTCGCAACCACGATGGATTGCAGACTGTTCCGGTAAGGTTCTGACCGCCGCAGGCCGGACCTGCAGGCAGGTGGCGGGATTAATCCAGGCTCCGGGGCAGTGCGGCCATCCGCGACCTTCCCGAGGCATTCACAAACCGTGCCGGGTTGACCGGCTTACCATTGTATAGAACTTCCAAATGCACATGGGGTCCGGTGGAACGGCCGGTGGAACCCATCAGGGCAATCTCCTGACCTTTTTTTACCACTTCGCCTACATGCACGAGAATGGTCTCATTGTGTCCATAGCGGGTCGCATAGCCGTTGCCGTGATCGATTTCCACCAGATTGCCGTAGCCGGAACGTGGGCCCGCCCAAGTCACAATTCCAGAGGCAACCGCCTCCACTGACTCGCCTTCGGTGCCGGCGAAATCCATGCCATCGTGCATGGCCAGCTCGCCAGTGAACGGGTCGATGCGCATGCCGAATGGTGAACTCACATAACCTGCGATCACGGGCGGACCCGAGGGCAGTGCCTGGCGCTCTACATTGCGGTTCATGAGCAGGTTTTCAAGCACCATGAGCTGCTGTTCACGATTATGTATTTGGGCGGAGAGTTGATCCAGGGTGCTGAGGAAGTCCGGCAACCCAACATGCTGGACGGGTCCGGAAACTTCCGGGCCGCCTTCGGGGGGTGGTGCATTGAAATTGAATTCGCCGCGTTTGAGCCCCGCCATGCGGGTCAGTTGTTGACCCAGGGCATCCAGGCGGATGATATGTGCCTGCAGCTCGCCGACCTTGGCGGACAGGGCATCGATGTTAGCCTGAGCCAACTGCTTGGCCTGGGCCACCTCCTGAGCCTGGACCGCAAGTTGTGACCGCCAGGCAAGTCCGCGCGCAGAGGATTCCTCCCGCCAGGTGGCGATGCCATACCCGATGAAGAGAAGCAGCACGGTGAACAGCGCCGCCATACTGACAAGACCAGCCCATACCAGCGGCCGGTTCAGATCCAGCTGGCGCAGCTGGCCGTGTTTTGTGAATAGAATAAGGTTCATTCGCTGGTTTCCGCTTTTGAGCCCATCACTATAATTTTAAGGTATGCGCATGCCGCTTCCCAAATCCAGCTCCCTCGCCGATGTACTGGCAGGAAGTGATCCCCGCCTGGAGCAGCTTGCCGTGGAAGCGCGCCGAATCATGCAGCTGCGCGACACACTGCGTCGGTATCTGCCGCCATCACTGACGGCGCATCTTCTCGGTGCCGACATGGACGGCCACATCCTCATCATGTACATGGACAGCTCCGCCAGTGCGGCCACTGTGCGCTACCGGCAGCGGGAACTGCTCGCCGCCACCGGCCTGCACTGCACGGAGTTGCAGGTGCGGGTCATGCCCGAACCGTCGCCGGCACCCGCCGCACCGCGGCTGCCACGGCAGTTACCAGACGCGGTGCGCCGGGTACTGGAAAGCACAGCCGACGGCATCGGTGAAGGCCCGCTCGCCCGTGCGCTCAGACGTCTGGCCCGCGGCCCTGCACCGCGCAGCTGAAATAAATAAAATTATTGCCTTGAGAAGGCTACAGTGCGTGCACCGGGGTCATGTAGGAGATGGGCGCCGCCGCCGGGTCATCAAACGTGACCTCCTCCCACGCTGCTTTCGTGACCAGCAAGGTGCGTAGCAGCGCATTATTCAGGCCGTGACCGGACTTGTAGGCGCTGAAAGCGCCGATCAGACTATGTCCAAGCAGATAAAGATCACCGATTGAATCGAGGATCTTGTGCTTGACGAATTCATCCTCGTACCGCAGTCCGTCTTCGTTGAGGATGCGGTAGTCGTCGAGTGCAATGGCATTATCCAGTGACGCGCCCAGGGTCAGATGCCGCTGACGCAGCATCTCGATGTCGCGCATGAATCCAAAGGTGCGCGCCCGGCTCACTTCCTTTACGAAAGAGGTGGTGGAGAAATCAACTGTGGCGCTCTGTGTATGCTTCTTGAAGATAGGGTGATCGAAATCGATCTGAAAGCTTACCTTGAAACCATCGAAGGGTTCGAAACGGGCCCACTTGTCGCCGTCGCGTACTTCCACCGCGTCCTTGATACGGATGAAGCGCTTGTGGGCATTCTGCTCCTCGATGCCGGCGGACTGCAGCAGGAACACGAACGGACCAGCGCTGCCGTCCATGATGGGCACTTCGGGGGCGGACAGGTCCACGTAGGCGTTGTCGATACCGAGGCCGGCGAGTGCCGACAACAGGTGTTCCACGGTGGACACTCGCACATCGCTGTTGACGATAGTGGTGCCAAGCATGGTCTCACCGACATTCTCGGCGTAGGCGCGAATCTCCACCGGGTTCTCAAGGTCCACGCGGCGGAATATGATGCCGGTGTTAGGGACTGCGGGGCGTAAAGTCATATAGACCTTCTCGCCCGTGTGCAGGCCCACGCCCGTGGCCCGGATACAGTTCTTGAGAGTCCGCTGTTTCAACATGCCTGTGTAACACCTGAAGATGTCAGGAAACCCGCCGGGTGTCGCTCCCTAGCTCTGTCCCCAAGTAAATGTTCGGCGCAGCCGCCGTCAATGTGGCACAACTGTGACCCCGTACGTTAACACAGCTTTCTCATGCCAAACAAGGATTTAGGTCTCTTTCCGGGTGGATATCCCTGATTCTCAATCGGCTTGACGCCGCAGGAACGCCGGGATATCCAGGTATTCCTGGCTCTGGGGATCCAGCTCCTCCTTCTCCCGCTGCCGCACATAGGCAGGGCGTTCCAGGGTCTTCCAGTCTGGTTGCCCATCGGTTCCCGTGCGGCGCACCATCTGCACCATTGGCGGGGCTGTCACCACCGGCTTGGCCTGGGGTACGACTGCCTGGGTCTGGGGCCGGGTGAGCCCCGTAGCCACCACTGTGACCCGGATCTCATCACTCATGGACGGGTCCAGCACTGTACCTACCTTGATGGAGGCATCCTCCACCGCGTAGCCATGGGCGATCCCCATGACTTCCTCATACTCGCCCATAGTGAGGTCCATGCCGGCGGTTATATTCACTAGAATGCCGCGGGCCCCCTGCAGGTTGACATTCTCCAACAACGGACTGGTGACTGCCGCCTCGGTGGACTTGCGTGCCCGACCCTCGCCGCGGGCGGTGCCGGTGCCCATCATGGCCATACCCATCTCCGACATCACGGTGCGCACGTCTGCGAAGTCCAGATTCATGAGCCCCGGGCGGGTGATGATGTCAGCGATGCCGCGTACCGCACCGTGCAGGACCTCGTTGGCCGCCTGGAAGGCCTGCAGGATAGGAATATCCCTGCCGAGCACCGCCGAGAGTTTCTCGTTGGGAATTACGATCAGCGAGTCCACGTACTGAGCGAGATCAGCCAACCCCTGCTCAGCGACCTTCATGCGCTTGTTGCCCTCAGGGGGGAAGGGCTTGGTGACCACTGCCACCACCAGCGCATCCAACTCCTTGGCAACCTGGGCCACCACTGGTGCGGCACCGGTGCCGGTGCCGCCACCCATGCCGGCGGTGATGAACACCATATCGCTGCCTCGCAACACTTCCTCCAGACGGTCGCGGTCCTCCAGCGCCGCCTGCTTGCCGATATCCGGATTCGAGCCCGCACCCAGGCCGCGAGTCAGACTGCCTCCGATCTGCAGGGTGGTGCGCGCGTTAATCTTGTTGAGCACCTGTGCATCGGTATTGATGGCGATGAACTCCACGCCCTCGATGCCTGTCGCCACCCTGTGTTGTACGGCATTGCCGCCGCCACCGCCTATGCCTACTACCTTGATTACCGCGTTCTGATTCGCGTTGTCTTCTATTGTCCAATTCATGACCGGTCTCCTTATTGCTGAATCACCAAATAATTTCTGTAGCTAAAAAGCGCCTTGGAACCATTGCTTCATGCGTTGCCACACATCCTGCACACTGGTTTTGGCACGCCGCTCGCTGCCATCCCGCGGCAGGCTCTGCGCACCGAACAGCAACAAACCCACACCGGTGGCATGGATGGGATTACGCACCACATCCACCAGCCCGCTGACGTACTGCGGTATACCGAGCCGTACCGGGGCATGGAAAACTTCCTCCGCCAGCTCCACCGCGCCTTCCATCTTGGCGCTGCCGCCGGTGAGCACGATGCCAGCCGGCACCGCATCCTCGAAGCCGCTGCGACGCAACTCCGCCTGGATGAGGCTGAAGAGTTCCTCATAACGAGGCTCCACCACTTCCGCGAGTGTCTGGCGCGCCAAGCGGCGTGGGGGGCGATCGCCGACGCTTGGTACTTCGATGGTCTCGTCAGCGCTGGCGAGTTGCGGCAGGGCGCAGGCGTATTTAATCTTGATTTCCTCGGCGTGATGCGTTGGTGTACGCAGCGCCACAGCGATGTCATTGGTCACCTGGTCACCGGCGATGGGAATCACCGCCGTGTGGCGGATGGCGCCCTCGGTGAACACCGCGATATCTGTGGTACCGCCGCCAATGTCCACCAGGCACACACCCAGATCCTTCTCGTCCTCATTGAGCACCGCGTAGCTCGAAGCCAGCTGTTCCAGGATGATGTCGTCCACCTTGAGCCCACAGCGTTCCACGCAGCGCACGATGTTCTGCGCCGCACTCAGCGCACCGGTGACGATGTGCACGTGCACTTCCAGACGCACACCGGACATGCCGATGGGTTCGCGGATGCCATCCTGGCCGTCGATGATGAAATCCTGCGGCAGGATGTGCAGTATCTTCTGATCCGCCGGGATGCTGACGGCGCGGGCAGCGTCGATGACCCTTTCCACGTCGCCCTGGGTCACTTCCTTGTCGCGGATGGCGACGACGCCGTGGGAATTGAGGCTGCGGACATGACTGCCGGCGATGCCGGCGTACACCGAGTGGATCTGGCAACCGGCCATGAGTTCAGCCTCCTCCACCGCGCGCTGGATGGACTGCACCGTGGATTCGATGTTCACCACCACGCCGCGCTTCAGACCCCGCGACGGGTGCGAGCCGATGCCGACGATCTGGATGCCGCCTTCCGGCAGCACATCGCCGACGATGGCCACGACCTTAGACGTACCCACGTCCAAGCCCACGATCAATTGTTTGTCCGCTTTTCTAGACATTGGATCGAACCTCTCCACGCTTGGCGGCGCTGTCCGGCGGTGTCGTCTTCCAGCCCACCGCAAACCCATTGGTGTAACGCATATCCACGTAGGCAACCGCCGCCAAGTGCGCGCCCAGCGTCGGCAACGCGATGGCGGCGAACCGTGCGAGCCGCTGCTCCGCAGCCTCTCGGCCGAGGCGCACTTCAATGCCATCGCTGAGCTGCACGCTGGCCGCACCACGCGCATCCACGGTCAATTGCATGATGGCCAGCCCCCGCGGCGCCAGCAGCGCGGCGAAAGTGTTGTATTCGGCCAGCACGTCCTGGGCGCTGCCTTCGGGCCCCGCCAGTGCCGGCAAGCGAGCGTAGTCGGTGTTGTGGCTGCGCACGAACACCCTGCCTTGTGCATCCACTAGACCGCTGCCGTTCCAGCGGGCTACCGGCACTTCTTCGGTGACGCCTATATACAGGGTGTGGGGCCAGCCGCGACGCACCGCCACGCTCGCCACCCACGGCACCGACTGCACCGCTGCCTTAACCGCATCCACATTGGTACTGAAGAAACCCTTGCCCAGCGCAGGCAGCACCGCCGCGCGCACCGCCTCCGGCGTCACGTGCTGGAGATCGCCCTGCACCACCAGCGTGGTGAGCGCCGGCCCCGCCAGCAGCGGCTTGGCAAAATGCGCCACCAGCCCGATCAGCACCACCAGCACGCTGGCCAGCGCGGTCGCGGCAAACAGCAGGCGGCGTTTCGAAAACCCCGGCGCTGGCTGATGTGCGCTGCTGTTCATCGCTGTCGGCGCTCCGGCGGTGCGGCTTTAATGCCAGAAAGATGCTGCGGTAATTCCGCCGCCATGGCGCCGATGTCGCCAGCGCCGAGAGTCAGCAATAAATCGCCATCTTTGAGCACACCCAGCAGTGCTGCCGGCAGGTCCTGCGGGTGCGCCAGGAATACCGGATCCACACGACCGCGATTGCGTATGGAACGCGCCAGTGCCCGGCTGTCGGCGCCAGCGATGGGTTGTTCACCGGCTGCGTAAACCTCCAATAGAACCAGGGCATCTACGTGGGACAGTACCTCGGCGAAATCCTCGAACAGATCGCGGGTGCGGGAGTAGCGGTGCGGCTGGAACGCCACCACCAGCCGCCGGTTCGGCCAGCCTTCGCGGGCGGCCTCAATGGTGGCGGCCAGCTCCCGCGGATGATGACCGTAGTCATCCACCAGCATTACCGTGCCGGCGGGCGTCCGGATGTCGCCGTGCAACTGAAAGCGCCGGCCCACGCCCTGGAAGCCGGCGAATGCCTTCATCACCACCGCATCGTCAACACCCAGATCCTGGGCGATGACCATGGCTGCCAGGGCATTGAGTACGTTGTGCCGCCCGGCGAGGTTGAGCGTGATCTCCACAGGCTTATCGCGTCCCGGTTTCCAGGCTTTGAAGCGAGTCATGCCGCCTTCGCGGCGGATATCGCTGGCACGGAAATCCGCATCCGCGCACATGCCATAAGTCACTACGGGACGTGCCACCTGTGGCAGCACCTGACGTACTTCCTTGTCATCCAGGCATAGGACGGCGAGTCCGTAGAACGGCAAGTGGTGCAAAAATTCCACGAAGGTGTTACGCAGACGCGCGAAGTCGCCCTCATAGGTGCCCAAGTGATCAGCATCGATGTTTGTCACCACGGCGATTAGCGGCTGCAGGTACAGGAACGATGCGTCACTCTCATCCGCTTCCGCCACCAGATAGCGGCCGGTGCCGAGGCGGGCGTTGGTGCCGACGCTGATGAGCCGACCACCGATGACGAAGGTGGGATCGAGCCCGCCTTCCGACAGGACGCTGGCCACCAGGCTGGTGGTGGTGGTCTTGCCATGGGTGCCGGCAATCGCAATGCCCTGCTTCATGCGCATCAGCTCGGCCAGCATCACGGCGCGCGGCACGATCGGGATGTGGCGCTCGCGTGCCGCCAGCACCTCCGGGTTGTCGGCGCGCACCGCGGTGGAGGTGACCACCGCGTCGGCAGCGGCCACATGGGAGGCGGCATGCCCCACGGCAGTGGCAATGCCCAGCGCCTGCAGTCGCGTGAGGGTGGCACTGGCCGACAGGTCGGAACCCGACACCTGGTAGCCCAGGTTGTGCAGCACCTCGGCAATGCCCGACATGCCGGCCCCGCCAATGCCCACGAAATGGATTTTTTGGATGGCGTGCTTCATGTGGCCAGCTCCTCGCAGGCGGCCACGATCGCTGCCGTAGCGCCGGTTTTTGCAAGCATTTTGGCTGCTTGCCCGCACGAAATAAGGGTTTTGCGCTCTGTTTTTTGTAGCATATCGGCAAGAAATTCAGGCGTGAATGCGTGCTGCTGCACCAGCCAGCCGGCACCGGCGTCGGTCAAAAAACGGGCGTTGCGGGTCTGGTGGTCGTCCACCGCGTGCGGGAACGGCACCCACAGCGCAGCCGCCCCCACGGCAGCGATTTCCGTCACCGTGCTGGCCCCGGCGCGGCAGACGATCAGGTCGGCGTCGGCAAAGGCCTGGGCGGTGTCGTCGATGAAGGGGGTCAGCGTGGCCTGCACGCCGGCCTGGGCATAGCGCTGGCGCAGGGTCTCGATGTGCTGGGCGCCGCTTTGGTGGGTGACCAGCGGACGCTGCTCGGGTGCCAGCAGGGCCAGTGCCCGGGGCACGGTGTCGTTGAGCGCCTGCGCCCCCAGGCTGCCGCCCACCACCAGCAGGCGCAGGGGGCCGCTGCGCCCGGCAAAGCGCGTGGCGGGTTCGGCCTGCTGCAGGAACTGCGGGCGCAGGGGGTTGCCGACCCACTGGCCATTTTGGAGCACTTGCGGGAACGCGGTGAACA
>JAGWNO010000077.1 GCA_028871235.1 Gammaproteobacteria bacterium | reverse complement strand
ACCTGAACTATCTTGCTTGGTTGCAGGACGGGGCGGCGAAGCATGGATGTCTGATCCACGCTTATGTGTTAATGACCAATCATGTACATTTATTGGTTACGCCGCATCAAGGAGAATCAATCAGCCGGATGATCCAGCATGTAGGCCGTCACTGCGTGACCTATATCAATCGGACATATCATTCAAAAAGGGTACTGACCCTGAGGTTTCTGAGGTTTGCTCTGTGTTAGAACAGGGCAAACAGCCTGCTTGACCCGTCCTGTCAAAATATGTACATTGTGTATAATCTATACATATTTGCGGAGAGGCGCAGGCATGAAGAAACAGACACCGGTTAAAAAGGCCGTCCGCGAATCTACCGGTACCGTCAGCGTGGTGGAAGCCCGCGAGAAATTTGGTGACCTGGTGAACCGTGCCGCGCTCCTGTCCGAACGGGTGTACGTCACCAAACACGGCAAGCGCGTGGCCGCTCTCGTCTCCGTTGAAGACGCTGAACTCCTGGAAGCGCTGGAAGACCGTCTGGACCTTGAAGCTGTCAAAAAGGCCCGCGCGGACATTGCCAGGCACGGCACCATTCCCTTGGAGCAACTGGCCAAAGAACTCGGGCTCTGACCGGTGACGGTTTACCGGATCGAATTCAGCTGCTCTGCAGCCAAGGCACTACGCGATCTTGAACGCAAGACACAGGTGCGTATCTGGTCGCGTTTACGATTACTTGCCGAGAATCCAAGACCCCACGATGTCAAGAAGCTGCAGGGCGCAGAAAACGTTTACCGGGTAAGGGAAGGGGATTACCGCATCGTGTATGAGATTCACGACAAGAAATTGCTGATACACGTGCTACGGGTGGGACACCGGCGGGAGATTTACAGGTAACGTACTTCTGTCTAACGTCGCCACGGATACCTCAGGGGCAGGCCACGGTTTTGCAGTGATCCGTACCAAATTGTACTTTCTGGAATGGGGTGCCCGGATAAGCCCTGTCTGATTGCTTACTTGCCGCGGTAGATGATGCGGCCCTTGGTGAGATCGTAGGGGGTCAGTTCAACGGTGACGCGGTCGCCGGTGAGGATGCGGATGTAGTGTTTGCGCATGCGGCCGGAGATGTGGGCGAGCACCACATGGCCGTTGTCCAGTTCCACCCGGAAGGTGGTATTGGGCAGGGTCTCCACGACCTTGCCTTCCATTTCGATGCTTTCTTCTTTAGGCATACATCCCCAAAAGTGACTGACGGGCGCCAAAACCCGGAGCAGCCCGGCGTTGGGCGCGCAGATTCTGCCGGAATTACCGGGGGGGTTCAACAAGCGGGGCAATCAGGGAAGCGGTTCCCAACCTTCCGGGCCCAGGCGCTCGCAGGGGCGGAAGCGGTCCTTGTAGGCCATTTTGGGGCTGGCGGCGATCCAGTAACCGAGATACAGCCATCGGGATCCGCGGCGCCGGGCCTCGCCGATTTCCCACAGGATGGCGAACGTGCCGAGGCTGCGACGCGCCAATCGCGGATCATAGAAGGTGTACACCGCCGACAGGGCATCGGTGAAGACATCCACCACCGCCACCGCCGTGAGTCTCCCGGCGAGACGCATTTCCACGAACACGCTTTCGCTCCAGCGGCTCGCGAGGAAGCCGGCGTAGTCCATTTCGGAGTGCTGGTCCATGCCGCCACCCGGGTGCCTGGCCTCAAGATAGCGGCGGTAAAGCCCGAAGTGCTCCGCGTTGAACCCAGGCGGCAGCATCCGTACCGTCAGATCCCGGTTGCGGTGCACGATGCGCCGCTGGCTGCGGTCGGGGCGGAACGCGGCCACCGGTATGCGCACCGGTACGCACGCGCGGCAGTGCGCACACTCCGGCCGGTACAGCAACGGCCCGCTGCGACGGAAACCCCGGGCAGCTAACTTCTGATACACCTCGCGGCGGGGCGCGGCCTGGGGATCCAGGAACAGGGTGCGGGCCATGCGCTCCGGCAGATAACTGCAGGGGTGCTCGGCGGAGAGGTAGAACGCCAGGGGCTGTTGCCGGGTCGCGTCGTCCATCTCAGAATTCCAGTGATACGTCGAGCTGCCAGGGGCCGGGGCGCCCGGGCAACCGCGCGAATTGCTCCAGCCGTGCCAGGAATTCATGCCGCGGGATGGCGGCGCTGCCGAGCCGCATGAGATGGGCGGACTGCACCTGGCAGTCGATGAATCCGAAATCCCACGCCTGAAGCTGCCTGGCCAGGCAGGCGAGGGCCATCTTGGAGGCGTCGGGGCGGCGGCTGAACATGGATTCACCAAAGAATACGCCGCCCAGGGCCACGCCATAAAGCCCGCCCGCCAGTTCGCCATCCAGGCGGATCTCGATGGAATGGGCGTGACCGAGCCGGTAAAGCTCCGCGTAGGCGCTCTGCATGGCGGGCGTGATCCAGCTGCCGTCCTCCGGCGGCGGCTTGCGCGGTGCGGCGCAGGCGGCCACCACCGCCGCGAATGCACTGTCAAAACCGGCCTGGAAGCGTCGCTGCCGCAGGCGTTTGCGCAGTGAGCGGCTGATATGCAGGTTTTGCGGGAACAGCACCGCCCGCGGGTCCGGCGACCACCACAGGATGGGCTGGCGGTCGTGGTACCAGGGGAAGATGCCGTGCCGGTAGGCGTAGAGCAGCCGTTCCGGAGCAAGATCGCCGCCCGCAGCCAGCAAGCCGTTGGGAACCGTCAATGCTTCACGCACATCCGGAAACGCGTGCGGCGGGCTTCCGGGTGTGAGCCAGGGGAGAGCATGGGCAGGCATTTCGCCCACAGCTAAATTATTTTACTCATGAACTGAATCAACTGTCCCTGCTAACTGCCATGATTCAAAATGTGTTTGTGTCCAGAAGTCCAATTATTGTCAAGCGAATATTTCAGCGGGATTATATATACTGCGCCACAGGCTTTGCGCACGCACCAGCACACACGGTAAACCACCGGTAACGAGGGTGTCCGCCGCAGCCCTAGCCTGTCGTCAAGAATTTTTTTGGGGGGGTCGATAGGGAAGATCACCAGCAACCCTGCGCTCAGGCGACTGAGCGCGATACCAGAACAAGGAGTTCGCCATGTCTGTCTGTCTGCGCAATCTGTCCAGAACCGGCGCTGCATTATTTCTCGGCGCCATCCTCGGCTCCACACCATTACTCGTACTCGCCGGCGGCGCTGCCGCCGATCAGCCGCTGACACGGCCCCAAGCCTACCAGCACCTCGGGCAATCGCTGGAAGCCAGCAGCCAGCGCGCCGCCATCCTGAACCGCAATGTCGAAGTCTTCATACACCTCAACGAGCCGTCGGTGTCGCGTTTTGTACGCAATGAGTTAGACGCCGGCCGGGCCAAGCCCGGCAAGAGTGAGCAGCGCGCCTACGCGGACAGGCTGCGGGCCGAGCATGAGCCGTTGCGCAGCACACTCGAGGGCATGGGTGCGCGGATTGACGGCGTGCTGCGTGTGGGCGCCAATGGCATCGTGGCAAGCGTGAAGCTGCGCGACCTCCCGCTGATCAAGCAGCTGCCCGGCGTGCAGGCGGTAACCCAGGTATTGCCGCAGAAGCCAACCCTGGAGCGCAGCGTGCCCTGGATTGGCGTGCCGGCGGTATGGTCCAGGTTCGGTGACGGCGCCGGTGTGCGTGTCGCCATCATCGACACGGGCATCGACTATACCCACGCCGATTTCGGCGGTCCGGGCACTCCGGCAAGTTACGCCGGCAACGATCCCAACGTCATCGAATCCGGCACCTTCCCCACGGCCAAGGTGGTGGGCGGCTATGATTTTGCCGGCGCCGATTACAATGCCAGCGATCCGGCGCACAGCGTGCCCGTACCGGATCCGGACCCGCTGGACGAGCAGGGACACGGCACTCATGTGGCCGGCATCGCCGCGGGCGAAGGGGTACCGGGCAAGGTGGGGCCGGGCGTGGCCAAAGGCGCGTTGCTGTATGCCTACAAGGTCTTCGGCGACCACGGTGGTTCCACCAACCTTACCGCGCTGGGTATCGAGCGCGCGCTGGATCCCAACCAGGACGGCAGCATCGATGATCACGTGGATGTGATCAACATGAGCCTGGGCTCGGATTTCTCCGGACCCGACGATCCGTCGGCGATCGCGGCCGAGAATGCCGCGGCACTGGGCGTGATCGTGGTGGCCGCGGCCGGCAACGCCGGCAATATCCCCTATATCACCGGCGCGCCGGCGGCGGCACCGGATGCGATTTCCGTCGCGGCTTCGGTCGCCGGCGGGCCGGTGCTGGCGCTGCAGGTGGATGCCCCGGCGCAGATCGCCGGCAGATATGAGGCGGTGGAAGCGGCCATCACTCCCACGCTGGCCAGCACCGGGCAGAAAAGCGGCGGCTTGGTACTGGCGCAGCCGCTGAATGGCTGCAGCACCTTTGCCAACGCGGCGGCGGTGAGCGGCAATCTGGCCCTCATCCAGCGCGGCACCTGCAACTTCAGCGTCAAGATTCTCAAGGCGCAGGCCGCGGGCGCCACCGGTGTCGTGGTGTTCAATAACCTGCCCGGCGCACCCATCACCATGGGCGGGAGTTCGGCGGGCATCAGCATTCCGGCGGAAATGATTACGCTGGATGACGGCACACTCATCGTCAACACCCTGAACGGCGGCAGCGCGGTCGCTGGCAGCATCGCCGCGAACATCACCACGCCCACGCGTTTCGGCGACACCATCGCCAGCTTCTCCTCGCGCGGCCCCGGCCAGGGCGGTTCGCTGTTCAAACCGGACGTGACCGCGCCCGGCGTGGCTATCGTCTCGGCGGGGGCGGGCACGGGCGATGGCGCCCTGACCCTGAGCGGCACATCCATGGCAACGCCGCATATCGCCGGCGTGGCCGCGCTGCTCCGGCCCATCTTCCCGGCCCTGCAGCCGACCGACATCAAGGCCATCATCCAGAATGCCACGGTGACGGCGAACTCCGGCGGCCTTGGCAGCAACACCCCGTATCCGCTGGCCCGCCAGGGCACGGGTGTGGTGCGCGCGGATCGTGCCGCCAACCTCACGAGTTACGCGGCACCGGGCGGTGTCTCCTTCGGCCGCATCAACCCCGCGCACTTCGACACCGAGACCGTGAAGGTGGAAGTGCGCAACCTGAGCGATAAGCATCGCGTGTTCAATGTCACGCAGGTGCCCAACCAGGTATTTCCGGGCGTGGTGATCAGCGGTCCGAGCCAGATACACGTAGCTCCGCATGGCAGCCATAAGATGCTGCTGCGGCTGTCCATGGATGCTTCGGTGGGGCCGTATGACAATGACAGCTTCAGTCAGACTGAAGTGGATGGCTGGTTCGTGCTCGACGACGGCACCGACCAGTTGCGCGTGGGTTACCTTGCGGTGGTGGATCCCGCCTCCGACATGAAACTCAACCCGCAAGGGCAGCAGGGCCTGAAGTTCCGGAACAGCGGGGCCTCCACGGGCTTCGCCGAAGGCTTCACGCTGGCGGGGCTTAACGGCCAGCTCTCCGATGACACGCCGGCTTCCATCCGGGCACTCGGCTTCCGTACCGGCGCGCTTGGCGGCCTCGGCGTAGTGGAGTTCGGATTGGCGACCGACAGGCCATGGGACACGCTGTCAGCGCGCGTCGTGCAGATATTCCTGGACACCGACCACGATGGCGTGGACGACGTGGAGCTGGATATGGCGGACGGTTCGCAATTCGGCATCGCCAGCCTCACCGGCGCAATCGTGACCGCGCAGTTCGATCTGCACACGGGTGCCGGCTTCCTGGACTGGATCGTGAGCGGCGCCGATTACAATGATGCGGTGGCCATCCTTCCGTTCACCCGCGCCGCGAGCGGCGGACTGGTGCCGGATGATTTCAACTACACCATGGTGGTTTCCAGCTTCGACAACAGCGTTGATGTGCAACAGGGCGATATCGCGCTCGGCAACGAGATCGTGCCGAGCCTGGCGAGTTTCGGTCTGTTGCCCGGCGGCTCCACCACGCTGGATACCAACGGCGTGCGCGGCCGCATGCTGTGGCTGTTCCAGAACAATGAGGCCAGACGCCAGACCCAGACCGTCAGGATTCATTGATTCGCGGTCCCCTGACCGCCCGCGGGGTGATCCCGCGGGCGGTTTCTTTTTACCGGTCCCCGATCATGGTTTCCCCGGGCAGCACGCCGGCTCCCGACCGCGGCAGGCAATTCAGATGTCTGCGCGGAAAGGCAGATGGCTGCCGGCATCCGCCATGTAGGCGTCCACCGCGGCGATCTCCCGCCGCAGGTAATCGCCGATGGCGGACCGGAAGGCCGGTTCCGCAATCCAGTGTGCCGACCAGGTGGCGGTGGGTTCGAAGCCGCGGGCGAGCTTGTGTTCCCCCTGGGTGCCGGGGTTGAAATGTTTCAGCCCTTGCCGCAGGCAGTACTCGATGCCCTGGTAGTAGCAGGTCTCGAAATGCAGGCTGTGAAACTCCTGTTCACAACCCCAGTGGCGGCCATAGAGGGTATCCGCATCCCGGAAACAGACGGCGGCGGCCAGCGGCTGTGCGCCCTTGAACGCGAATATCACCACCAAGGCATCCGCCAGTGTGCGGCTGATCTCGGCGAAGAAGGCGCGGTTCAGATAGGCCGGACGGCCGCGCTTGCCGTAGGTGGACGCGTAAAAACGCTGCAGCGTATCCAGCGCCGCGTCATCCAGATCATGGCCCGACAGCGTCAGGTGATGCACGCCGGCTTCGGCGACCCGGCGGCGCTCGCGTTTGATCTTCTTGCGCTTTTCGGCGGACAGCGCAGCGAGGAAATCCTCGAAGCGTTGATAGGCGTGGTTATGCCAGTGGAACTGGCAGTCTTTGCGCAGCATGAAGCCGTGTGCGGTCCACTCCCGGGCTTCGCGCTCCGCCGGGAACAGACAGTGGATGGATGAAGCGGCGTGCTCCTCAGCCAACGACAGCGCTGCGCGTATCAATGCCTGTGACACGGCTTCCCGGGATGCCTGTGCGTCCACCAGCAGGCGTGGTCCGGTGACCGGCGAGAACGGTGCAGCACACACCAGCTTCGGGTAGTAAGCGAGTCCGGCGCGCTGGTAAACCCCGGCCCAGGCCCAATCGAAGACGTATTCACCGTAGGAATGGGATTTGAGATACAGGGGCAGGGCGCCGATGAGTTTGCCGGCGGCATCCGCGCAGGTGAGATGCTGGGGCCGCCAGCCGCTGCTGGTACCGGCGCAACCGTTGTGCTCAAGAGCGGCCAGGAACTGGTGTTGCAGGAAAGGATTACCGCCCGCCAGCCGGTTCCAGTGACCGGCGGCGATGGAATCCATGGAGTCGTGCACGCTGATTTGCATTACCGTGTGCGCCGGCCCGCACCAGATCTTCTGGCAGGGGGCGGACTCAGGACTGGGAAGGGTGGCGGCGTGCGCATCGCCATGCCGCTTATCAGCCCGCGGCGGCGGCAGGAGTCATGCAGCCGGTGGACGTCAATTCTGTTTTTTCCGCGGCAGCGCGTCCAGGTATTTCTCGGCATCCAGTGCCGCCATGCAACCGGTACCGGCGGAGGTGATGGCCTGGCGGTACACGTGATCCATGACATCCCCGGCGGCGAACACACCCGGGATGCTGGTGGCGGTGGCGTTGCCGGAGAGGCCGCTGTGTACCGTGATGTAGCCGTCGCGCATCTCCAGCTGGCCTGCGAACAACTGCGTGTTGGGTGAATGGCCGATGGCGATGAAGATGCCCTTGGGGTCGATCTCCCGCGCCTGCTCCGCGTGTCTGGTGCTGCGTACCCGCATACCGGTGACGCCGGAGGCATCGCCCAGCACTTCATCCAGGGTGTGATCCCAGAGGATCTCGACGTTGCCGTGCCTGGATTTTTCTATCAATTCGTTGGCCAGGATCTTCTCGGCGCGGAACTGATCACGCCGATGCACCACCGTGACCTTCGAAGCGATGTTGGCGAGATACAGGGCTTCCTCCACGGCGGTATTGCCGCCGCCCACCACCGCCACATGCTGGCCTTTGTAGAAGAAGCCGTCGCAGGTGGCGCAGGCGGATACGCCGCGACCCTTGTACGCCTCCTCCGAAGGCAGGCCCAGGTATTTGGCGGTGGCGCCGGTGGCGATGACGAGCGCATCGCAGCTGTACTGACCCTGGTCGCCGCTGAGCCGGAACGGGCGTGTCTTCAGGTCGGCTTCGTGGATGTGGTCGAAGATCACCTCGGTCTTGAAGCGCTGCGCGTGCTTGAGCATGCGTTCCATGAGCGCCGGACCCATGAGGCCCTCCACGTCGCCGGGCCAGTTATCCACTTCCGTGGTGGTCATGAGCTGCCCGCCCTGTTCGACACCGGTGATGAGCACCGGATTGAGGTTGGCGCGTGCGGCATAAACCGCGGCGGTGTAGCCGGCGGGGCCGGAACCCAGGATCAACAGACGGCAATGCTTGGGGTCGCTCATGTATAATTATCCTCGGCGTCGAGGTGGTGCCGGCGCGCCGGAATTCAAGCACGCGGTCTCGGCGGAACGTAACGGAAACGGAGAAAACCGTCCTGGGCGCCGTTTTTACGCCACCAAAATTTCACTATCTCAAGGAGATACTGCAGCCTGCACCGGTTTGGCGGGAGTCGTGCGCCAGGCGGGCGGTGCCGCGTTTTTCACACGGTCGCGTCAGCACGCGGCCCATGTTACGAAAACTCATTCACAGGGTAAAGGAGCCATCATGCGCATCGGTATTCCCCGCGAGCTGAAGCCGCTCGAAGGGCGCGTCGGCCTGATCCCGGCCGCTGCCGCGGAGCTCGTCCGCCAGGGCCATCAGGTGTTCATCGAGAAGAACGCCGGCGTGAAGAGCGGTTATGGCGATGAACATTTCCGTGCCGTGGGCGTGGAAGTGCTGGCCACCGCCGCCGAGGTGTACGGCAAGGCGGAGATGATCGTGAAGGTCAAGGAGCCCATCGAGGCGGACCTGAAACTGCTGCGCAGGGACCACCTGCTGTTCTGCTATCTGCATCTGGCGGCGCTGCCGAAACTGACCGAGGCACTCAAGAAGATCGGCCTTACGGCCGTGGCCTTCGAGACCGTGGAAGTGAATGGCCGCACGCCGCTCCTGGCCCCCATGAGCGACATCGCCGGGCGGCTCTCCATACAGGTGTGTACCCATCTCCTGCACCAGCCCCAGGGCGGTAAGGGCATCCTGTTGGGGGGCGTGCCGGCGGCCAAGCGCGGCCGGGTGGTGGTCGTGGGCGCGGGCGTGGCCGGCGGTGCAGCCGCGACGGTGGCTGCGGGCATGGGCGCCGAAGTGACGGTATTCGATATCTCCCGCGACCGCATGGAGCGCATGCGCGAGTTGGGCCCCAACGTGACGGCCCTGTATCCCCATGGGGCAGACATCGCCGAAGCGGTGAAATACGCCGATATCGTGGTGGGTGCGGTGCTGGTGACGGGCGAAAAGGCCCCGCATGTGGTCTCGGCCGGGATGGTCAAGGCCATGCAGCCGGGCAGCGTGGTGGCGGACATTTCAGTGGACCAGGGCGGCTGCGTGGAGACCACCCGGCCCACCACCTGGGACAAACCCACCTATGTGTGGGAAGGGGTAACCCATTTCACGGTCACCAAT
>JAGWNO010000076.1 GCA_028871235.1 Gammaproteobacteria bacterium | reverse complement strand
CAAGGCGATGGGGCGCATGCGGTTCAGCCCCGCCTCCACCAGCGCCTGCTGCATGTTTTCCGCATGCTCCAGTTCCATGTACTCCGAGAAATAGAAGATCGCCACCTCGGTGACGATGCCGACGATCATGGTGAGGCCCATCATGGCGGTGATATTGAGTTCGATGCCCGTGAGCCACAGGGCAAAGAACACGGTACCCACCGCCAGCAGCGGTGCGGTCAGGATGGCGAGCACCACGCGGAAACCCTCGTACAGAAACAGCAGCAACACGAATATCAGCGCCACGGCAGCGGCAAACACGACCGCCAGTCCGCGGAACGCGACCTGCTGCTGCTTGTAAAGGCCGCCCAACTGCACTTCCACGTTCTTCGGGATAAGCCCGGGGGTGGCGAGCACCTTCTTTATGTCGTTGACTGCCGCGCCGAGACTCCGGCCGCTGATACGTGCCGTCACCGCAAACATGCGTTTCAGGTTATCCCGGTCGATCTCCGGCTGGCCGGTAACGGTGGTGAGGGTGGCGACCCGTCCGAGGGGGAATACATGGCCGTCCGGTGCGTGGATGGGTAATTTATCCAGCTGCCCGGTGCGCATGCGCAGATCCGGCGGCGTCCACACGCGGATACCCACGAACTTGACGCCCTGCTGCACCTGCGCCGCCACCGTACCTTGCAGGTAGGTATCCAGCTGCCGGGTGATGCCGGCCGGATCCAGGCCCAGCAGGCCCGCCTTGGCGATGTCCACATGGATGTCCAGAGCATCGCCCGCGTACACCACGCCGTCGAACACGTCCACGATACCCGGCACCTTGCTGATGGCGGCCGCGACCTTCGGCGCCAGTTTCAGGATTTCATCGGTGTTATCGCTGAACAGTTTGATCTCCACCGGCTGGGGCACGGAGGTCATGTCGCCGATCATGTCCTCGAGCAGCTGGGAGAGGTCGATCTGCAAACCCGGCACCTGCCGGTTGATCGCAGCACGCACTTCGCTCATGACCGTTTCGATGGGCTCCCGCGGGAAGGGTTTGAGCCGCACGAAGAAATCGCCGCTGTTGGCCTCGGTGACGCCGCCGCCCAGCTGCGCACCGGTGCGCCGTGAATAGGTGGCCACATTGGGGTTGTGCTGCAATATCTGCTCTACCTGGCGCAGCAGCCGGTCGGTCTCCGCGAGCGAGGTGCCGGGTGCTGCCTGATAATCCAGGGTGAAGCCGCCCTGATCCATGTGCGGCAGGAAGCCGGTACCGACTTTCATGTAACCGAAGAAACCCAATGCCATGAGCGGGATCAGGCCCGCCAGCAGCCACACCGGCCGGCGCAACAGGCGCGGCATGAGCCAGCCGTAGAACGCGTGCGCGTTACGCGCCAGCCAGCCGAAGCGTTCTTGCCTGCCATCTTCATCCCTGAGCATCCACCCCGCCAGCACCGGCACCACCAGCCAGGCCAGCAGGAATGAGATGATCAGGGTGCTGGCCATGGTGAGCGATAGGGATTTGAAGAAAGCGCCGGTGATGCCGCCGAGGAAGGCCAGCGGCAGAAAGATGATGATGGTGGAAGCGGAGGAGCCCATGAGCGGCCGGGTGAATTCCTTCGCGGCCCACATGATGCGCTCATGGGGCGGCTGGTGCCGCACCTCGCGCAGACGCCGCACGATGTGCTCGCACATCACCACCACGTCGTCTATGACCAGGCCCACGGCCGCGGCGATGCCGCCCAGGGTCATGATATTGAAGCTCATGTGCAGCGCAAACAGCAGCAATATCGCGATGGCGATGGCCGAGGGCACTATCAGGATGCTGATGAAAGTGATTTTGAGGTTGCGCAGAAATATCAGCAACACCAGCGCCGCCAGCACCACGCCGATGAGGATGGCGTCGCGCACGCTGTGCGTCGAGGAGACGATCAGACCGCTCTGATCGTACCACTTGCTGATGTGCACATCCGGCGGCAGTTTCGCGCGGTAAGCCTGCAGCTCCTGTTCGATGCCGTGATCGATCTGCACGGTGTTGGCGCCGGGCTGCTGGAAGATGTTCAGCAGCACCGTGTTGCGGCCGTCCGCCGTGACCCGGATCCACTGGGGGACGGTGGACAGGGTCACTTGCGACACGTCACCCACGGTCACCAGGCCATCCGGGCCGCGCCGCAGCACCACCTGCTTGAGACGCTGGATGTCCTGCAGGCGGGTATCGGATACCAGCAGATAGAGCTTGTAGTGATCCTCCAGCCTGCCGACGGCGGTGAGTACGTTGCCCGCCGACACCGCATTCACCACGGCGGCAAGCGACAGATGGAAGGCGCGCAGTTTCGCCGGATCCACGTCCACGTGGTATTCCGCCTGCTGACCGCCCTGCACGCCCACCCGCGCCACGCCGCTTACGCGGGATAAAAGCGGCACCAGCTGGTAGAGAGCGATGTCACGCAGCTGCACCAGATTTTCCCGGGTCGATGTCAGACTGTAGGCGATGACGGGGAACACGGTGGGATCGCGCCGCTCCACCGTGAAGCGCGTACCCGCCGGCAGATCCGGCAGCAGCAGACTGATCTTGGAAGACACTTCCAGAAGCGCCCGGTACATGTCCTGCCCCCAGGCGAAGTTCACGGAGATCTGGGCGCTGCCGCGGCTGGTGATGGAGCGCACCGATTGCACGCCGGGGATGTCGCGCACCGCCTGCTCCACGGGCCGGGTCACCTGCAGTTCCATCTGTGAGGCGGGCCGGGCGCCGGCGTCCAGTTGCACAAAGATGCGCGGAGATTGCACGTCGGGCAGCATGGCCACCGGCAGATTGAAGGCGCTCAGCACGCCGCCGGCGACCAGCGCCGCTGCCAGGAATACCAGCGAACGGCGGTGGCGTTGCAGGAACGCCGTGAAATTCAAGGCGCCTGCTCCCGTACCGCCATGCCGTCAATGAGTTCGTAATTGCCGAGGGTGACTACCCGCTCGCCGGCATGCAGCGCGCCCTGCACGGCGATCCAGGTGCCGTCGTCTATGCCTGCTTGCACGTTCACCCGGCGGGCAACGTGATCCTTGACGATGAACAGGTAGGCGCCCTGGGCATCGTGCAGCACCGCGGAACGCGGTACCGCCAGGGCATGGCTGCTGTTCAGAATGATGGCCGCCGTGACGTGGGCGCCGGGTATGAACTGTGCAGCCGTCTTGACCGTTATGGACGCCAGCACGTCCACCAGCCCGCTGGCGGGGTCCACCACACCGCCCACCTGGCTGACCTTGGCCTGCAGCGTACTCCGCGGATCGAACACCGCACTGAGCGTCACCGGCATCCCCACCCTCACCGCCTGGGCCTGTTCCGGCGCCACACCCAGGCGCGCGTATAACCCATCCTGCTCCACCAGGGTCAGGAGAGTCGTGTTGGCGGCCACCCGGGCACCGCTGGCCACCGCCACGGAACTGACCACGCCGTCCGCCGGGGCGCGGATCACGGCCGTGTGACCGCCGCCCATCTGCTGCTGGGCTGCCAGATTCGCCTGGGCGTTTTGCAGGGCTTTCTCGGCCGCGGCCAGCTGGTCGCGGGTGGCGAGGTGCGCCTTGAACAGGGACTGGGTGCGCTTTAATGCCGAGCCTGCGTAGTCCGCTTCCGCCTTTGCCTGGGCATAGAGCACCGCGGATGTGGGCGTCGCTACCAGCGTCACCAGCGGTTCGCCGCGTTTGACCCGGGCGCCCGCCACCACCTCCAGCTGCACTTCGCTGGCGCCGGGCGCCACGATCTCCCTGAGCTGCCGCGGACCCGGTTCGACCGTACCAAAGGCCTGCAAGCTTGCAGCGATGGTGCGTTCACCGATAATGCTGGTCTGCACCAGCGCGCTCACCGGGCGGTTAGCAGCGGCGGTTCCATCGTCAGCCGCCTGCGCCAGCGGCGCGGCAACCATGAGCGGTACGCACAGACACAGGAGCAGGTGTTTCATGGTGATTGCTCATTCACGGGGGGATGAAGCAGGTCCTGGGGCGGCAGGCCCAGCAGGGTTTCCAGCGCGATCTGCAACTGTTGGCGTTGGGCGCCGAGATCCAGGGTGCCGAGCTGGCGGTTGAGTGCCGCGATGCTGAGGTCGTAATAGGCGGGCGCGGTAAGATCGCCGCGCGCATAAGCAGCCCTGGCGCCGGCAAGCATCTGCTGCGCCTCCGGTGCCGCGGCCCGGGCATGGGCCAGCTCGCTGTCCAGCACGCCCAGATCCGCATGAATCAGCTTGATTTCGCTCGCGGCTTCATCCAAACGCTGCTGGTATACGTTCCAGAGTGCATCGCGGGTCGCTTCCGCCGCATGCACCGCGGCACTGCCGCCAGTGAGGAAGGGAAAGCCGATACTGACGTTGAAACCGGTGGTGTGCACGTCGCTGGTATCCTGGGCGCGGGTGATCCCGAAGCTGATGCCCGGGAACTGCGCCAGCACCGCGCGCCACACCAGCTCATCCTGGCTGCGGTAACCATACTGCAGTGCCAGCAGATCCGGACGGCGCTGGGGTAACTGCGCCAGTGACTCGTCGAGCGCAGCGAGGGCGGGCGCGTGCGCGTCAGCGTCGTCGTCCGCCACCAGCTTCAGGCTGACCGCGGGCTGCAGACCCAGCACTTCGTTCAGGGAACGGCAGGCCCCGTTGCGGGTCGTGGCAGTATTCGCAGTGCGCGTTTCCACACCCTGCAGCGCGGCGAGATTCAGGGCGAGACCGTCCAGGGCCAGGTTGCCGGCTGCGTATGCTTGCCGCTCCGCCGCGTAATCACTCTGCATGCCGGCGCGCAGGCGGGTGAGCAGCTCAAGTTTGCGCTCGTTAGTGACGCAATCCACGAACAGCACGCGCGCCTGCTGCGCCACCTGCCACTCCTGCCAGAGGAGATCCAGGTCCACCTGCCGGGCGCTGGCGCGGGCCGCGGCCTTGGCGGCGCCGTGGGTCAAGAGCGCGGTGAGATCGTAGGCGATGCCCGCACTGTGGGCATTCACATATTGCGGAGCCTGGTGGGTGGGATGATCCAGGCTGTAGTTGAGCTGCGGTCCCGGCAGCAGCCCGGCCACGAACGCCTGTGCCTCGCCGGCGCGGGCCTGGGCGCGCGCGCTGCGCAGCGCCGGGTTGTTCACCACCGCGAGGATGGCCACGTCCGTCATATCCAGGCCCTTGGCGGGATCGAAGGGGTGCGGTTTGAGTCCGGGCAGGTGGAATTGGCCGGCATCCACCTGCAGCGGCTGAATGCCGGCATGCAGATCCGGCTGTTGCGGCAAGGGTCTGGCATGATAGAGCGCACAGGCGCACAAGCCGCCCATGAGCAGGCAGGCAATCAAGAACCGGCTGGGGTGCCAGAAACGCATGGCGGTCAGGATTGCTTCGGTCCAGGAGAAATGTCGGGGAATTTTAAGGTTTATTAGGTTACACCGGCCTTGCAGGCAGGTTAACAGTTGTTAATGCCGTCCATGCTGGAGACCACCGGGGCATTTGGCCTATGCTTGTCGCATGCGCCTGCTGCTCATCGAAGATGACACCGAAACCGCCAACTACCTGATTAAGGGGCTGCGGGAAAGCGGTCACGTGACCACGCACGCGGCCAGCGGACCCGATGGGCTGCGCGCGGCCACGGACAGCCAGTACGACGCCCTGATCGTGGACCGCATGCTGCCCGGGCTGGATGGGCTCAGCGTCGTGCGGGAACTGCGCAGTGCCGGCAATGACACGCCGGTGCTGTTCCTCACCGCGCTCTCCGAGGTGGACGACCGCGTCATGGGTCTGCACAGCGGCGGCGACGATTATCTCGCCAAACCTTTCGCTTTCGCCGAGCTGCTGGCGCGGGTCGAGGCCATCGTGCGCCGCCGCAGCAAGCAGCCCGCTGATGCGGTGCTGCGCGTGTCGGATCTGGAATTGGACCGTCTCAAGCGCAGCGTCAAACGCGACGGCAAGCCCATACCGCTGCAGGCGCGCGAGTTCCGCCTGCTGGAATACCTCATGCTGCACACCGGCCAAGTGGTGACCCGGACCATGCTGCTGGAGCACGTGTGGGGTTACCACTTCGACCCGCAGACCAACGTCATCGACGTGCACATGAGCCGTCTGCGCAGCAAGATCGACAAACCCTCCGCACAACCCCTGATCCGCACGGTACGCGGCACCGGTTATTGCATGCATGAGCCGGATTAGCCTGGTGCGGACCACGGTCTTCCGGCTAGCGATGCTGTATGCCGGCCTCTTCAGCCTGCTCACCGCCCTGAGCCTGGCAAGCATCTACTGGATAACCACCTCGCAGCTCAGCAGCCAGATCGATGCCGGTCTGCGCGCCGAAGCCAGCGCCCTGGAGCGGCTCTACCAGCTCAAGGGCATCGCGGTATTGCGCGAGACCATCGCCGGGCGCAGCACGCTGCGCAGTCTCGCCATCAGCAACCTGGGAGATGCCGGACCGCGCCAGTACCTGCTCACCGACCCGAAGCTTCACCCGCTGGCGGGCACGCTCTCTGAATGGCCGGCGGGGATCAACCCGGCACCACGCCAATGGATAACGCTCATGCTCAGGCTGCGACACAACGACCCCGGCCTCGACTCCGGCGGCCGTCGTGACAGCGTGCGCGCGGTAACGCTCGTGTTGCGCGGCGGTTATCATCTGCTGGTGGGGCAATCGCTCAATGAAATCCACGAATGGCGCAACGGCTTCCTCGCGCTCACGCTTGCCGCCATCGCCTTCATACTCATCGCCGGGCTGGCGGGAGGCGCGCTCATGGGCGGTGGCGTCGCGCGCCGGCTGGAAGCGGTGACTCGCGCAGCCGACAGCATCATGGCGGGCGACCTGTCGCAGCGCATACCTGAAGAATACCGTCGCGACGAGTTCGGCGCGCTCGCCAGGAAACTGAATACCATGCTGGCGCGCATCGAACAGCTGATGCAAAGCACGCGTGCGGTCACGGAAAATGTGGCGCACGACCTGCGCAGTCCGCTGACGCGCCTGCGTGGCCGCGCGGAGATGGCCCTGCTCAAGGGCAACGATACGCTCCGGCAAAAAGAAGCCTTGCGCAAGAGCATCGACGATGTGGATGGCATCGTGGCGACGCTCAACGCCATCCTCAGCATCGCCCAGATCGAATCCGGTGCGCGCCGTGAATGGACGCAGGTGGACATGGGCGCCGTGTGCCGCGATGCGGCGGAACTCTACGAAGCCCTGGCGGAAGACAAAGGCCTGGAGTTCACCGCGCATATCGCTGACGGCCTGCATGTCCAGGGCAACCGCCAGCTCATCGCCCAGGCTGTCGGCAACCTGCTGGACAATGCCATCAAGTACACGCCCGCCGGCGGCGGCATATCCCTGACACTGGAAAATCCCAGCGGACCGGCAGTCATCACGGTGACTGATACCGGTCCCGGCATACCCGTGGACATGCGCGGGAAAGTACTGGAGCGTTTCGTGCGCCTGGATGCCAGCCGCCGCCTGCCCGGCAACGGTCTGGGACTGTCCCTCGTCAAGGCGGTGGCCGACCACCATGGTGCCGCGCTCAGCCTTGCAGATAACCGGCCCGGCTTACGCGCAAGCCTGAGCTTCACCGGAGGCAACTCCATATGAGACCCGCACCTGTCCACAGGCGGTTAAACCTATGGCTGTGGTTGGCGCTGTGCGCCGCATCCGGCGCCAGTCATGCCGCCGGCGGCCCGCTGGGCATCGATCATCGGCTGCCGTACGACAATTCCGGAATCTGGGCACGGCACAACCAGCTGGTGCTCGAGGATGGCGTCATCCTTGCCGAACTGGGCGGCGCACTGTGGCTGGGCGGCGAGGACAAGCTGGGCAACACCTTCTGGCGGTCGCTGGATTCAAGCGTGTTCACCGCATTGACTGTGCAGGGCATGAAATACGCCTTCGGCCGCGAACGCCCCTCGCAGACGGCTGATCCCAACCAGTGGTTCAAGAGCGGCCAGAGTTTCCCCAGCGGCGAGGTGGCCCTGCAGGCCAGTTTCGTGACGCCCTTCATCATGCAATACAGCCAGGAACATCCCTGGGTGTGGGGCCTGGAAGCCCTGCCCGCGTATGACGCCGTGGCACGCATGAAGACCCAGGGCCACTGGCAGACCGACGTGCTGGCGGGTTGGGCGGTAGGCACGCTCTGGGGGATCTACGCTAGCAACCGCAAGACGCCGGTGTTTTTAAGCATGATGCCCCACGGCATCATGGTGGGTCTGCACGTCTCGTTCTGAGAACGCGCCGCTCGCTGGCCGGACCCCTGCAGATCACGTGGCTCCTGACCTCAGAGAGACCAGTGCAGGCGCAGGGAAATCACCCGCGCCGGCCCGCGATCGCGGTTGTAGCCGGGATTACGGATGAACTGCACATCGGGGCTGATCTGGAGGCACTTCCCCGCCTGGATGCGGTAGTAGGTCTCCATGATCTGCTCGTAGCCGTAGTTGAGCGCGCCGTCACACAGCTCGAAACCACAGCCGCCAGCTTCCAGGTACTGCCGGTGCGCGGATGCCAGGCCGTTATAGGCCACGGCAATCCCGAGACGGTCATCGGCGCGGCCCCAGTGCGCGCCTGCAAACTGCATGCCGATGCTGACGGTGCGATCCACTTCCGTATACACGAAGGATTCGGTGTGGCCGTCGTTCCAGCCGAGCCTCCCGAACAGGCCGGTGCCGCCTTGATCCGCCACCGGCTGTTCAACATTCAGGGCAAAACCGTGCTTCACCCGGCCTGCGGCGTCGTCGGCGACGATGTTCGGTTGCGTGCCATCCGTTCGGGCGATGGCAATGGCATCGCTGTAAATCCCCATGCGCGCCACGTTGCGATACGCGAGCAACCGGAGCACGGTGCCGGATTGATTGGGCATCAGGTCCAGCTCCAGGTTCTCGCCGTGGGCGAGCGTGAGGGGCCATTCCAGGGCTTCCTGATTGGCGCGCTCCGGCATGCGGTACAGGCCGAATTTGAGCGCCCAGGTTGGCTGTGCGTAATCCAGCATCAGGCCATCGGTGTAGCCACGGGTGTCGGCGGCGTAATCCCAGGCTACGTCGTTGATGAAGTCCCAGTTCTCGAACTGGGTACGGGTGCTGTCAGCGTAGCGGTTCTGGTCGAAGTCGTCGGCCAGTGACAGCTTGCCGAGCTTTACCGTCAGCGCGCGCATTAGTATTTCCCCCGGCAACTGGTCCATGCCGCGATCCACGTGCGCGGTGTCGCCGCCGAGCGGCAGGGTGTATTGCAGATAGGCGCGGGCGATGTACGGGTCCTTCGGCAGGCCACTGCCCGCGCGCACCACATCACCATTGGTGATGCCGCCCAAGCCGGTGGCGCCACCGATGCCGCCGCCCTTGAACATCTCCACATCCAGATACGCCTGCAGCCGCGGTGTGATCTGCATACCGGAGTAGACGCCGAAAGTGTGGCTGATCTGGGTGTCGCCATCCGGCGTCAGGCCAAGAGGCCCGGAATACTTCGCCGGGAACGGATACAGGTGTTGACCAATACCGGTGTACTGGGCGCCGAGCAACTGCGGAATCCAGAATTGCCCGTTGCCGGCGTCATCTGCCAGAGCGTGGACACATGTGCAACTGAGCACCATGATCATGAACGACAAATACGTGCTCGCGGTTCTCATGCACGCGCTCAGTACTCGTCGCAACGGTCTAATTCAAACCGAAGCGGCGGACC
>JAGWNO010000075.1 GCA_028871235.1 Gammaproteobacteria bacterium | reverse complement strand
TATGGGGATCTCCTGCTCGCGATGGAAAATCTTGAAACGCAGGTAGCCGAGCGGTGCATGCTTGGGCCGGTACAGGCTCATGCGCAGGCTCTCATCGCCGTTGAGCGCGTCCATCTGCTCGATGTCGAAGACCGCCGCCTTGGCCTTGCAGTCCTCCTGGTAGGCGACGGGGAAATAGTTGCCGTAGCGGACGAAATGCTTCAGGCCCTGTTCCTCTCCATATTTCCCCACCAGCGCGTCCTTGAGCTCGTCCTGCCAGGAACGCACCGCCAGGGCGATCTCCTGTTGCAACGCGCGCCGGTCGTATTTCGGCAGTTTCCATGGTGCGGTGCGCACGATGACATGGATGCGCGCCAGCGCTGACTCGGATAACTGCACGTTGTGTTCCACGCTCTTGCCGTTGAGCGCCTTGAACAGGATATTCTGGATCTTGGTGCGTACCTGGCTGTTGTAGCGGTCGCGTGGCACATACACCAGGCAGGAGAAGAAGCGTCCAAAACTGTCGCGGCGCATCAGCAGCTTGACCCGCTGGCGTTCCTGCAGATGCACTACACCCATGGCGGTCTCGAACAGCTCATCGGTGGTGCTTTGGAACAGTTCATCGCGCGGGAAGGTTTCCAGGATATGCAGCAGCGCCTTGAGGTCATGACTGCCGGCAGGCAATTTCGAACGGCGGATGACCTCCGCCACTTTTTCCCGAAGTACCGGGATGTCGCGCGGACTGCGACTGTAGGCGGTAGAGGTGAACAGTCCCAGGAAGCGCCATTCGCCGATGACGTTGCCCTTGCTGTCGAAGCGTTTCACGCCCACATAGTCGAGATAGCCGGGGCGGTGCACCGTGGCCACGGAATTCGCCTTGGTGACGATCATGAACTCCCTGGAGCGCGCGCGTGTGCGCACATCTTTGGGCAGCACCAGGAAACTGGAGGAGATTTTCGCCTCGGCATCGCGCAGGATTCCGAGACCGGAGTTGGGGACGATCTTAAGCACATCCTCGCCTTTTTCCTCCACCAGTTCATAGACGCGGAAACCCAGGAAGGTGAAATGGTTGTTGGCCATCCACTCCAGGAAGCGCTGGCCCTCGTCAACTTCGGCGTCGCCGAGGAACGCGCGATGCTGTTCCACCGCGGTGCACACCTCGTCAACCCTGGTGCGCATGGTTTCCCAATCGCTGAAGGTGGCCCGCACATCGCGCATGGTCGAGCGCAGCTCCGTCTCCAGCTTCTTGAGAATATCCGTGTCGGTCTGGTGATCCACCTCGAGGTGCATCCAGGATTCCACCAGCGCGTCCGCCTGCCCCTCGCCGGGAGCAACCAGACGTGTGATGGCGCCGCGCTTGTCGCGTGCCAGCCGCAGGATGGGATGGACGGTAAGGTGCACGCCGATGCCGCTGCGGGTGAGCGTCATGATGGTGGAATCCACCAGGAACGGCATGTCATCGTTCACCATCTCCAGGATGGTGTGCGGGCTTTGCCAGCCGTCCTTTTCCGCGTCCGGATTGAACACCCGCACCCGCGTCTCGCCGGCCGTGCGCCGGGCGCCGAATTCCCAATGACCAAGCGCGGCACCGCACAGGTCCGCCGGCGCGTGCTGCAGCAGGTCCTCTTCGGCGATGTCGTCGTAGTACTGGCGGATGAACGGCTCGATGGCCGGATCGTCGGAGTGTTTCTTGGCGAGCGTGATGACTTTGTCGAGATGCTTGTTCTTGGGATCGGACTTGCGTTGCGGCATGGCGGCAATGGCCCTGCAAAAGGAGTGGGTTAATTCCGCGTATTTTAGCCCTATTCAGGGGATATCCGCTTTATCTGGGAAATAAACGGCGACCGTGGGCCGCCGTTTATTTCGGAGAGCGGCGGCCGGGTCAGTGTGTTTTCTGCAGGTCGGCGATGACCGCCGCCAGCCAGCGGCAAGCGGTGCCGCCGGTGATGCAGCGGTGATCGAAGGTGATGGACAGGGGGATGCGCTTGTGTACCTCGATGCCGCCCATGACCGGCACCACGTCGAAGCGCAGGCCGCCGGTGCCGAGGATGGCCACCTGCGGCGGCACCACCACCGGGGTGGCGTAACGGCCGGCCATCATGCCGAAGTTAGACAGCGTGATGGTGGCATCCTTCATGTCCGCCGGCGTCACTGAGCGGTTTCGGGTGGCTTCCTTGATGCGGTTGAGATCGGCGCGCAGCTGCGAGGCTTGTTTGCGGCCCACATCACGCAACACCGGCACGATGAGGCCGTCGGGCGTGTCCACCGCCATGGCCAGATCCACGCGCTCATGGAGAGTGCGCTCCAGTTTATCGCCGTCATACCAGGCGTTGAGTTCCGGTTCCGCGCGGCAACCTGCCACGATGGCACGGATGAGGCGTACGGTGATGTCCTGGCCGGCCGCCCAGTTGTGGATGTCGGCGTCGTCGAACAGCGTGCACCCGGCGACTTCGCTGCGCGAACGGGTCATGCTCGCGTGCATGGCGCGGCGCGGGCCGCGCAACGGTTCGGCCACGCCGTATCTGACATCCGCGCGCGGTTTGGGCATCTCCCAGCGCGCAGCCGGTGCCTGAGCGGCGGCTGCCGGTGCGCCGCCCGCATGCCGGCGCACGTCATCGGCGGTGACAGTGCTGTTCTTGCCGCTGGCTTCGCAGTCTGTGAGGTCCACGCCCAGCTGTTTCGCCAGGATGCGCACCGAGGGCAGGGCTTTCACATGCGTCGCGCCTTTCCCTTGTTTCCTGCGAATGATGGCGGTCTCCGCCACCACGTCGTTGCTGGTGGGCATGTTGCCCACCACCGTGCCGCTATCCTCGGCGACGGGCTGCCGCTTGGCTGCGGCCGGCTTGGCGAGCGTCGCATCACCCTGCATATCGAATTCCACCAGCGCCGCGTGGGTGGGGATGATGTCGCCAGCCTTGCCGTGAAGCTTGCTGATCTTCCCCGCCCAGGGAGAGGGCACATCCACCACCGCTTTGGCGGTCTCCACCGACAGCAGCGGCTGGTCCACCTTGACCACGTCGCCTTCCTGCACGTGCCAGCTGACGATTTCCGCTTCCTGCAGGCCTTCGCCCAGATCCGGGAGGTTGAATGTCTTCATGGCTTAATCCTCCAACACCTTGCGGATGCCCTTGATGACGCGCTCCACGCTGGGCATGTAGTCGTGTTCGAGTTTGAACAGCGGCATGGGGATGTCATAGCCGGTGACGCGCTCGATGGGTGCTTTCAATGAATAGATGCCTTTCTCGGCCACCGTCGCCGCGATCTCCGCGCCCACGCCGCAGTTCCTAGGCGCTTCGTGGATGATCACCAGCCGGCCGGTCTTTTCCACTGATTCGAGGATGGTCTCGAAATCCATGGGGCTTATGGTGGCAAGATCGATAATTTCGCAACTCACGTTTTCTTCGGCGAGCCTGGCCGCGGCCTGCAGGGTCTCGTGGATCATGGCACCCCATGACACCAGGGTCACGTCAGCGCCCTCGCGCAGCACGAAGCAGGTGTCCAGCGGCAGGGCTTGGCCGTCGTCAGCCACGTCCTGTTTGTTGAGACGGTACAGGCGTGTGGGCTCCAGGAACACTACCGGATCCGGGTCGCGGATGGCAGCCAGCAGCAGGCCGTAGGCACGCGCCGGCGAGGAGGGCATGACAGTGCGGATGCCCGGCATGTGGGCGAACAGCGCCTCGTTGCTTTCGGAATGATGTTCCGGCGCATGGATGCCGCCGCCGGACGGTGCCCGCAGCACCATGGGCACGTGCAGCCGGCCGCGGGTGCGGGTGCGCAGGCGTCCGGCGTGGTTGATCATCTGGTCCACGGTGGGGTAGATGAAGCCGGAGAACTGGATCTCCGCCACCGGCTTCATGCCCTGGGCCGCCATGCCGATGGCCATGCCGGCGATGAGCGCCTCCGCCAGCGGTGTGTCCATGACGCGCTGCTTGCCGAAGCGCTGTTGCAGTCCGGCGGTGGCGCGGAACACGCCGCCGTTCACGCCCACATCCTCGCCCAGCACCACCACGGACGGGTCGTGCTCCAGCTCATGGGCCATCGCCATGGTGATGGCTTCCACCATCGTCACCTTAGCCATGGTGGGTATCCTCCGCAAGCGCCGCTTCGCGCTGGGCCACTAGACCCTCCGGCAAATTTGCAAACATGTGGTCGAACATGGATTCCAGCGGCGGCTTGCCGGCATCTTTGTACAGCTGCACCTCGGTATCCACCTGCTCGGCGCATTCCGCCAGCAGCCTGTCTTCCTTTTTCTGGTCCCAGGCGCCGGTGTCCATGAGGTATCTGCGGATGCGGAGCAGCGGCTCTTTCTTCCTGGCGTCCTCCACTTCGCCCTTGTCGCGGTAGCGGCTGGCATCATCGGCGGTGGTGTGGTCGCTGATACGGTAGGTGAGGGCTTCGACAAGCGTCGCCCCTTTGCCTGAGCGCGCCTTGTCGAGGGCCTGTTCCATCGCGTCGCGCACGGCAATGATGTCGTTGCCGTCCACCTGCACGCCTTCAATACCGGCGGCCACGGCCTTCTGCGCCAGCGTTTCGCAGGCGGTCTGGGCGGAGAGCGGCACGGAGATGGCCCATTTGTTGTTGGAGATCACGAACACCGCCGGCAGTTGCCAGGCGCCGGCGGCATTCAAAGATTCATAGAAATCACCCTGCGAAGTGCCGCCATCGCCGATGACGCTCACCGCGGCGCGCTTTTCCTTGCGCAGTTTGAAAGCCATGGCCGCGCCGACAGCGTGATGACATTGGGTGGCGATGGGGACCGCCCAGGCAAAATCGTGTTTGGGGCCGGAGAAATTGTTGCCGCGCTCGTCGCCGCCCCAGAACAGCAGCACCTCGTGGGGCTTCACGCCGCGCCAGAACTGCGCGCCGTATTCGCGGTACATGGGGAAGAAAGCGTCTTCGGGCTGCATGGCGGCGCCGATGCCCACATGGGTGGCCTCGTGGCCGAGGCAGGAGGCGTAGGTGCCGAGCTGGCCGGTGCGCTGCAGGGCGATGGCCTTGGTATCGAACACCCGCACCAACGACATCATGCGATACATCTTCAGCAGTTCGTCGCGGTTCTCGGCGAACCGGGGGAGTTTTTTCTGGATCAGCCTGCCTTCGGCATCCAGGTACTGGCTGTACTTGATCTCGAAGCTTGCGACGGTCTTCAAAATGCGTCCTCCTCGCGTTCGCGCCCCGGGGTCAGCGTCCCGGGCGTCGTAAGGTCGGGCTGGTTCAGTCGGAATGTGGCCGTTCGGGGCCCCACCGGCGGCGGGGCCCGCAATTATACATGAGCCCCCCGGGCTCCCGCCTTGGCGGGTGCGGCCGGGCGCGAGTGCCTTCTCGGCTAAAATGGCCCGCACCCACCTATATCCAAGAGCAGTCGCATGACCGCCAACAAGCGCGAGCTGGAGCAGGGTATCCACACGGACCTCAGGGGCCGGCTGACCTACGCGGGCTACCTGCGCCTCGACCGGCTGCTGTCGGCCCAGCAGCCCCTGAGCGCTCCGCCGCACCACGATGAGATGCTGTTCATCATCCAGCACCAGACCTCGGAGCTGTGGATCAAGCTGGTGCTGCATGAGCTGGCCGCCGCCATCCGGCATGTGCAGGCGGACCAGCTGGAGCCGTGCTTCAAGATCCTGTCGCGCATCAAGCAGATCCAGATGCAGCTGTTCAACCAGTGGGCGGTGCTGGAGACCCTCACGCCCACCGAGTACGCCGAATTCCGCAACGTGCTCGGCAGCGCGTCCGGTTTCCAGTCACCCCAGTACCGGGCCATGGAGTTCATGCTGGGCAACAAGGCCGCGGAGCTGGTGGAGGTGTTCCGCCATGATGCGGCTGTCCATCAGGAACTGACCGGGTTGTTGAACCGGCCGAGCCTGTACGACGAGTTCCTGCGCTACCTCGCGCGCCGCGGCCTGCCGGTGCCGAAGGCGCGGCTGGAACGGGACTGGTCACAGCCTTATGAGCGGCATGCCGGAGTCACCGCCGTGTTCAAGACCATCTATGAAAGTACCCGGCAATGGTGGGACGCCTACGAGATGTGCGAGAAACTGGTGGACGTGGAGGAATACTTCCAGCTCTGGCGCTTCCGTCACATGAAGACCGTGGAGCGCATCATCGGTTACAAGCAGGGCACCGGCGGCTCCTCCGGCGTGAACTTCCTCAAGCAGGCCCTGGAGCTCACCTTCTTTCCGGAACTCATCGATGTCCGCACCGAGATCGGCGTCTCCAAGTGAGCGCTTGCGGCGATCCAAGCCGGTCACCGGCGGGGCGGTATAATGGGTTCCCGCTTTCCCGGCCGACGGTGCTCCGTGACCCGCGGTGAACTGTCCTACCGGGATCTGACGATCAGTCGAGGTGGATCATGACCCAAGCGTATGAAAACCCCATGGGGACCGATGGTTTCGAGTTCGTGGAGTACGCCGCTCCGGACCCGAAGCTCCTGCACACGCTCTTCAAAAGCATGGGCTTCACCGCGGTGGCCAAACACCGCAGGAAAAACATCACCCTCTACTGCCAGGGCGACATCAATTTCCTGGTGAACGAGGAACCCGGCAGCTTTGCGGCAGACTTCGCCAAAAAGCACGGTCCCTGCGCCGTGGGCTTCGCGGTGCGTGTGCAGGATGCCAAGCAGGCTTTCGCCAGGGCGATGGACAAGGGCGCGAACAAGATCACCCACAAGCCCGGGACCGTGGCCCTCGATACCGCCATGATTGAAGGCATCGGCGGCAGCATCCTCTACATGGTGGACGGATACGACCGGGGCGACGTGTACGCCACCGAATACGAATACCGGAAAGATGTGGACAAGCATCCTAAAGGTGTGGGACTCACTTATATAGACCATCTCACCCACAACGTGAACCAGGGCGAGATGAACACCTGGGCCGGTTACTACGAGCGGCTGTTCAACTTCCACGAGATCCGCTACTTCGACATCAAGGGCATGAAGACCGGACTGTTCTCCCGCGCCATGACCAGCCCCGACGGCAAGGTGCGCATCCCGTTGAACGAATCCGCCGACGACAAGTCGCAGATCGCCGAATTTCTGCGCCAGTATCACGGCGAGGGCATCCAGCACATCGCGTTGTTCACCGACAACATCTATGACACCGTCGAGGCCATGCAGCGCAACCGGGTGGAGTTCCTGGACACGCCCGATGCCTACTACGAGATGGTGGACGAACGCGTGCCTAACCACGGCGAAGACCTGGCGCGCATGCGCAGGAACAAGATACTGATAGACGCCGACATGGAGAACAAGGAGAAGCAGTTGCTGCAGATATTCACCCAGAACTGCATCGGCCCGATTTTCTTCGAGGTCATCCAGCGCAAGGGCAACGAGGGTTTCGGCGAAGGCAATTTCCGCGCCCTGTTCCTCGCCATCGAACGCGATCAGGTTCGCCGGGGCGTGCTCTAGGCCCGCGGGACAGGCGCGGGTACTGCGTGATGGATTATTCGCGTCGCCCGTTTCCGGCAGTACGCATGGCGGGCGGCATAGTGCTGGCGGGCGGCAGTTACTGGATGGCCGTGGCGCTGTTGAACGGCGCAGCAGCCTGGATCAGCCGGCTCGGTGTGAGCGCCGGCATCAACTGGCCGGGACATCCGCTCTCGACGCAGGCCCTGTGGGACTTCGGCAGCTGGATAATCATGCTGACTCTGGCCGCGCTGCTGGCTGCGGCGGTGCTGCGGCGCATGTGCGGTCGCCCGGCAATCCGGTGCGCCGCCATCCTGGGTGCACTGCTGCTGGCGGTGGCCCTGTGGCAGCGGACACGCCTGTACTGGACCCCGGAATCCAGCCGCGTCACGGCGGCCTGGGCCGATATGATGCGGCAGGATGCCCGCGGCCTGGTCAGCGGATTTGAGCTGTTCGTGTTTTTCCCGTTCGCGCCCTGGCTGGCGGTCTGGCTGCTGAACAGATGGCGGCCGGTGACAGGCCGCGGTGAGGCGGGTACATGAGGCAACGGGCTTTCTGCCCGCGCGGCGGGGGCGAGACCTGCTGTCAGGCCTGTGCCAAGATGATTGACCACCCGAGTGCTTAGGAGTCGCGGATGAGCCAGCAGCCGAGCAAGATCGCAGCCGCAGCGGGCCGGAGCCCGACCCCGGCCGGCAACAGCTACCAATCCGGCTTTGGCAACGAGTTTGCCACCGAGGCGCTGCCGGGCGCGCTGCCGATGGGGCAGAACTCACCGCAGCGCGTGGCCTACGGTCTCTACGCCGAGCAGCTCTCGGGCACGGCATTTACCGCGCCGCGCCACGCCAACCGCCGCAGCTGGCTGTACCGCATCCGTCCCTCCGCGGTACACAAACCCTTCAAGCTGCTGCCGGAAGGCCGTTTTCACAATCGTTCCGACGAACAGCCGGCCACGCCCAATCAGTTGCGCTGGAATCCGTTTCCGTTGCCCCAAAAGCCCACGGACTTTGTGGACGGCCTGTTCACTATCGCGGGCAACGGCAGTGCGGCGACCCAGAGCGGCATCGGCGTCCATATGTATGTTGCCAACCGCTCCATGCAGGGCAGGGTTTTCTACGATGCCGATGGCGAACTGCTGATCGTGCCGCAGCAGGGCCGGCTGCGCCTGGCCACGGAGCTGGGAGTACTCGAAGTTGCACCGCTCGAAATCGCGGTGATCCCCCGGGGCATCCGCTTCCGCGTGGAACTGCTGGAGGAAGCAGCGCGCGGCTATGTGGCCGAGAATTTCGGCGCGCCGCTGCGCCTGCCGGAACTGGGGCCCATCGGTTCCAACAGTCTCGCCAACGCGCGGGATTTCCTCTATCCGGTGGCGGCTTACGAGGATGTGGAGGGCGAGTTTGAACTCATCAACAAATTCCAGGGGCGGCTGTGGTCGGCGGCACTGGATCATTCGCCCCTGGACGTGGTGGCCTGGCACGGCAACCACGCGCCCTGCAAATACGATCTCACCCATTTCAATACCCTCGGTTCCATCAGTTACGACCACCCGGATCCTTCAATTTTCACGGTGCTGACTTCCCAGAGCGACACGCCCGGCACCGCCAACATGGATTTCGTGATTTTCCCGCCCCGCTGGCTGGTGGCGGAGCACACCTTCCGTCCGCCCTGGTTCCACCGCAACGTGGCCTCGGAATTCATGGGCCTCATCACCGGCGTGTACGACGCCAAGGAAGGCGGCAAGGGTGGCGGCTTCGTGCCGGGCGGCGCCTCGCTACACAACTGCATGAGCGGCCACGGCCCCGATGCTGCCAGCTACGAGAAGGCGGTGGTGGTGGATACCAAGCAACCGCAGCACGTCGCTGACACCATGGCCTTCATGTTCGAGACCCGCGCCGTGATCCGGCCCACCAAGCAAGCACTGGAAGCCAAGGAATTGCAGGTTGATTACTGGCAGTGCTGGCAGGGGATCAAGAAACATTTTGATCCATACAAGAAGTAGTGCTGCGTTCTGCGTTCTGCGTGCTAGGTGCTGCGTAACAGAGGTGGGGATTCTTTCGCGCAGCACGCAGTACCCAGGACGCAGCACCTAATTAAATGTGCATCGGTCGTCATTATATTTGGAGCAAATCAGAATGAAGTTTGCCAGTTTAAAGAACGGCCGTGACGGCACTTTGATTGTGGTGGACAAGAAATTACAGCATGCGGTCGAGGTGCCGGGCATTGCCGGTAGCTTGCTGAAGGCCGTCGAAAACTGGTCTCTCGTGGAGCGCAAGCTAAAACTTGTCTATGGCTCAATCAACGTCAGTGACTGGGCCGCTG
>JAGWNO010000074.1 GCA_028871235.1 Gammaproteobacteria bacterium | reverse complement strand
ACAACCTGGACAATCTCATCCAGTTCGTTGTAACACCCAGCAATTTGAACGGCGAAAATGAAAACATTGCGCGCGCCCGCGTACGCGGCCTGGAGGCGGGATATACGTTCACGGCGAAGACGTGGTCCTGGCGCACGGATGCAATCCTCCAGCAGCCTGAGGATTTGAACACCGGCACCCGTCTTCTGCGCCGCGCGGAACGCACGTTCACCACGGCACTGGATTGGCACAATGATTCAACCAGTCTCGGTGCACACCTCATTGCTACCGGCCCGCGCTCCGACCTGGACTTCAACACCGGTGCGCCGCTCACGGACGCGGGCTATGTGCTCGCGGGCCTTACCCTACGCCAACAGTTTGGCCACAGCTTCGCAGTGAGCGCCAGTCTGGAAAATCTGCTGGACACGCACTACCAAACCGCCGCCGGCTACAACACCGCCGGCCGCTCACTGTTCGTGCGCCTGGAATATCAATCAAAGTAATCGTGCGCTTCGGAACTTTGTCCCTTCTCCCCTTGAGGGGGTGAAGTGGAAATGCCGAAGCATTGCTTCGGCCCGCTGAACGGGCGGCCAAGGATGGCCGCCCTGGAGTTCAAGCGGCTCAGGATGAGCCGCGCAGAACAGCAAGGATGAAGGGTGATCAACTCTGGCAGGCTCTCCACCGCGATTCAAAATCGCGGCGGAGATCGCTGCTCCCACAGGCCGCACCTAGAATGCTGTACCAGCGCTAAAATAAGCGCGGTCCATTCACTTCAAAGGGGATTGCCATGCAGAGAGAATCCCCAATTATTGGATCTGGATGCAATCCCGCTAATTTTAACTGTACTACAGGAAGCATTCCCTTGCTCAAACTCGTGATAGTGAAAACATTCACAGGTTAACCTTTATAAAATTCTTGGCTCTGGTTCCAACCGGATATCGAATCTCTCCTGAACTGAATCCCGGATGCGCTGCGCCAGCGCCCAGATTTGTGCGCCTGTAGCATGACCATGATTCACCAACACCAATGCGTGCTTGTCCGAGACGCCGGCGTCGCCCTCACGAAAGCCTTTCCATCCGCACGACTCGATGAGCCACGCGGCGCTGAGTTTCTTGCCGTCCGGGGCGTTGAAGATCGGCAGGCCTGCGTGCGCGCTTTGTAAACGTGCCGCCTGGTCAGTGGAAACCACGGGATTCTTGAAGAAGCTGCCGGCGTTACCGATGACGGCCGGGTCCGGGAGTTTGCGCCGCCGCAAGCGGCATACGGCTTCAGATACGTCCAACGCCGTCGGATTCGCGACGTGCATGACTGCCAACTCTTCACGCACGCCGGCATAGTCGAGTTTCAATCGTGCGTTTCGGTGCAGATGGAGATCCACGCCAGTGATGATCCAGCGGTCTGGCTGTTGTTTGAATATGCTCTGCCGGTAGCTGAAATCACACTGCGTGCGCGTCAGTTGCACCTGCGCGCCTGCTTGACGGTCAAATGCCGCGACGCTTTCCAGAGTCGTCGACAGCTCCACGCCGTAGGCGCCGATGTTCTGGATGGGAGCGGCGCCTGCAGTGCCGGGAATCAGCGACAGGTTTTCCAGGCCGCACAAGCCCTGCGCCAATGACCAGCGCACCAGTCCATGCCAATCTTCGCCCGCCGCTGCCCGCACCAACATGGTTTCACCGTCGTCCGCCAGCGTTTCGATACCGCGGTTCGCCATCACCAGCACCAGGCCGTCGAAATCGCGGGTGAACAGCACGTTGCTGCCCTCGCCCAGCACCAGCAGCGGCAGGTTTTTCACCTGCGGGAGCGTCAGGACTTCAGGGATCACCGCCGCATCGTGGATTTCCGCCAGCCATGCGGCGCGGGCCGGTACGCGGAAAGTGTTACGCCGCGTGAGCGGTGCGTCAGGCGTGAACGTGTAATGCACGGGCATGGGGGAGAGCATACCGAAGCCCGGGAGGAATTCCATCACGGGCCGGCGAAAAGACATCGTGGGAGCGGCGACATTCGCCGCGACTCCAAAACCATCGCGGCCGGGACGGCCGCTCCCACAACAGTGCGCCGCTACCGGACTTCCGCCTTGCCGATGTCGCGCGGATCGGAGGCCGCGGTCACCTTACCGGTTTTGTAATCCCAAGTGATGGCCTGCATATTGCCGTACGGCGCGAGCTCATGCAGCCGGTAGCCCATCTTCTCAAGCCCGATGATGTCATTCGGGGTGAAGGCCCCGGGCTCGTAGAACACCACATCCGGGAGATACTGCATGTGGTAGCGCGGCAGACTGACGATGCTCGCCGCGTCGCCGCCATTGAAATAATCCAGCGTGCCCAGCAGCACCATGCTGATGATGCGGCCGCCGCCGGGCGTACCCAGGATGGCCAGCCCGCGCGGGTTTTCGAGAAAGGTGGGCGTCATGCTGGACAGCGGCCGCTTGCGGGGCGCGATGGCATTGGCGCTGTTGCCCACCAGGCCGAAGCCGTTGGGCACGCCGGGCTTGGAGACGAAATCATCCATCTCGTCGTTCAGAATCACACCGGTGCCGGGCGGCATGAATCCCGAACCGAAGCGGAAGTTCACGGTGAAGGTGGCCGCCACCCGGTTGCCGTCCGCGTCGAGGATGGAGATGTGGGTAGTGTGATGGCTCTCCGGCCCGCTATCCATCACCGGTGCCAGCATGCTGCTGGGCGTGGCCTTGTCGGGCAGGATGCCGGCGCGCAGGCCGGCGGCGTAATAGGGGCTCAGCAGCCGTGAGAGCGGCATCTTCACGAAATCCGGATCGCCCAGATATTCAGCACGGTCGCGGTAAGCATAGCGCATGGCCTCGATGATGAGGTGCTTGCGCATCAAATCGCTGTCGTGTCCGAGGTCATAACCGGAAAGGATGTTGAGCGCTTCCAGTAACACGATGCCGCCCGAGGACGGTGGCGGCGCGGAGATGATCCGCATGCCGTGATATTCACCCACCAGCGGTTGGCGTTCCTTCACCCGGTAGTCGCGCAGATCGGCCAGCGACCAGATGCCGCCAGCGGCGCGCACTGCGTCCACCATCTGCCGGGCAAGCCAGCCCTGATAAAAACCTGCTTCCCCCTGCTGCGCGATCAATTCCAGCGTGTGGGCCAGGTCCGGTTGCTTCAGGATGAAGCCGGTGGCCGGCACCCGGCCGTGGGGATAGAACACCGCCCATGCGGCCGGCCACTGTTTCAGCTTCTGCTCCCGGGATGCCAGCATGCCATGAAACATGCGATCCAGCGGAAAACCGTCGCGCGCCAGCCTGATGGCCGGTGCCAGATCCCCTGCCAGCGACAGTCGGCCGTAATGCTTGTTGATGTAAACGAGTGCCGCCACCTCGCCGGGAATGGCGGCGGACAGCGGGCCGTTGAGCGAGTCACCGGGGATCACATTGCCGCCCTTGTCCTGGTACATGCCGGGCGTGGCGGCCGCCGGTGCGTACTCACGGCCGTCCACCATGGTGTTGTAACCGTCGCTCGCCCGATGCAGCAGCCAGAAACCGCCGCCGCCAATGCCGCTGCTGTAGGGCTCCACCACCGCGAGCGCTGCGCTCACTGCAACCGCCGCATCGAATGCGTTACCGCCTTTGGCCAGAATCTCCATGCCCGCCCGGGTTGCCAACGGCTGGGCGCTGGCGACTGCCGCATGCGGTGGCTTTGACGGTATCGCCGAAAATGCCAACAGCGGGAAAAGTAACAGGCAAACGACTGCGGTAAGGCGTGATTTCATGGAGAACCCGGCTGGATTACTGGTGAGGATGATCAGCACCGTTCATTTACCGGCTTGCCGGTGATGCGTTGGTATTTAGCCAGCAGTTGTTCACGGGTTTCCTGATGCTCGTCATCCAATGGGATGCAATCCACCGGGCACACCTGCTGGCACTGCGGCTTGTCGAAATGACCGACGCATTCAGTGCAAAGTTCGGGATCGATCTCATATATCTCCGCGCCCTGTGAGATGGCGTGGTTCGGGCACTCGGGCTCGCACACGTCACAGTTGATGCAGGCGTCGGTGATCTTGAGCGCCACGTGCCACTCCGGCGGGGAATCAGGGCGGTTATTCTAGCGCTTCCTCAGTTTCTGCAGTTCCGCCTGCACCGCCGGATGCACGAACTGCGACACGTCACCGCCGAGTGCGGAAATTTCGCGCACCAGGCTGGAGGAGATGAAGGTGAACTGCTCCGCCGGCGACATGAAGATGGTTTCGACGTCGGGTCCGAGATGCCGGTTCATGGCGGCCAGCTGGAATTCAAACTCGAAGTCGGATACCGCGCGCAGGCCGCGCAATATCGCCTTGATGCCCTGCTTGTGCGCGAATGCCACGGTGAGTTCCGCGAAACCGCATACTTCCACGTTTTTGATGTCCTCAAGGGCCGCGCGCGCCAGTTCCACGCGCTTGTCCAGCAGGAACGCCGGAGTCTTGCCGGGATTGGCGGCGATGGCCACCACCACGCGGTCGAACAGGCGCGCCGCACGGCGCACGATATCGGCGTGACCGTTGGTGATGGGATCAAAGGTGCCGGGATAGAGAATGCTCGCGGGCATGGCCGTTCCTCCACTGCCTGTATAGCGGGCTTTTCACTGCGCTTCAAGTTTTTGCGGCGGCTCCCGCACGGCCAGGGCGAAGCCCACACGGCCGGCGCGGCCCGCACGCCATATCTGCCAACCCGCCGGGATCACCACACCGGCAGCGGCCGGATATTCCATGTACAGATGGGCGCCGTGGGCGAGCCAGCCGCCTTGTGTCAGCGCCGGCAGTGTCGCCGCCAGCAATTCCGAAGCGAATGGCGGGTCCAGAAAGACGATATCAAACGCGGCTGGCGTGCCCCGCAGGAAAGCCAGCGCTTCCGCCTGTACCACCTCCCCGCCCGTGGCACCCAAGGTCTGCAAGTGCGCGCCGATCGCCTGCACCACCTGCCGCTCCTGATCCACGAACGTGACCTGACGCGCGCCCCGCGACAGCGCTTCCAGACCCAGCGCGCCGCTGCCGGCGAACAGATCGAGACAGCGCGCCCCGGCAACCCGTTCCCGCAGCCAGTTGAACAGCGTCTCCCGCACCCGGTCCGGCGAAGGCCGGATGTCGGGCAGTGCGGGAAATGCCAGCCGCCGCCGCCGCCATGTACCGGCGATGATGCGGAACTGATTGCGATAACCGCGCCCCGGATTGAACATGCCACAAATCCACGCAATTCAGTAAGTTGGCTCCCGCATGTGCGGTCATCGCCGCCGCTTGCGTGCCGGAGCGCATCCAGCGTACCCTAACTCCGCCGTTTTGGAGGGAAAACAAATGTATAAACGCGCACTGGCCCTTATCGTTGCTGTCCTCGGTTCCGCTGTCATCCTGACCGCCTGCGTCAAAGGCAGCGACTCGACCGCCCCGAGCCCCAACCCCAATTCCGGTTTCTTTGCGCGCTTCTCGCCACTGGTCGGGGTCCTGCCATTCCCCAACGACCTGTACTTCAACGGCAGCACCACCGGCACCCTCAACATCCCGGCGCTCGATCCCACCAGCCCGGCCAATGCACCGACGCTCGCCATGAACCACCTGGACGGTTTCGGCACCCAGGCGACCATCAATGCCTATTTCAGCTCGGCGGTGGATCCCACCTCCCTGAACGCCGCCGACGTGCTGGTGTTCAAGGTCACTGCCAATCCGCAGACCAAGGCCATCAACCCACTGGCCGGCGCGACCCCGCTGGTTGCAGGAACCGACTACAGCGTGGGTCTGTCATCCTCCAGCGACAGCGGCGGCACGGTGCTCAACATCACGCCGCTCAAACCGCTGGCCGGCGGCAGCACCTATCTGGTGATACTCACCAACGGCATCAAGGACACCAGCGGTAACCCGGCGGCGCCGAGCGCCGATTTCGCCGCCATCGTGCTGGCGGACGAACCGGCGCTGGCCGCCGGCGGCAACTTATCCAAGATCGGCCCGCTGCCCAACGCGGGACTGCTGCCGGTGGCCCAGTTCACCCTGCCGCAGCTGGCGGTGGCGTCGGGCGCCGGCCTCAACCTGCAGAACCTGGTGCTCACCTTCAGCTTCAGCACCCAATACATCGGCGCCTCGCTCGCCGCCGTGGAAGCCAATGTGCAAGCCGGCACCGGCACGCTGCTGGACACCGGCAAGAACACCAAGACCGCCACCGGCGGGGCCGCCCTGGGTCTCGCCGAGGTGTATGCCGGCACCCTCAAAATCCCGTACTACCTGTCGGTGCCCACCGCCGCCAACCCCACGGCGCCGCTTACCGATTCCTGGCATAACAGCGTGAACGGCGGCGATACCACGGTGCTCACGCCGATGCCGGCGGCCACCACCAAGGTCACCATCCCGATGCTGGCGACGATCCCCATCACCGGTGCCACCGGCGGCTGCCCTTCAGCCAAGCCCAGCACCGGTTGGAAGGTGGTGATCTTCCAGCACGGCATCGGCCAGGACCGGGAGAACGTGCTGGCGGTGGCCGATGCGCTGGCCAAGGCCTGTATCGCGGCGGTGGCCATCGATCTGCCGCTGCACGGCGTGACCAACACCTCCGATCCGCTCTACCAGAACCAGGTGTTCGCGGGCACCGCGGCGGCCTCACTGGTGACCGGCGAGCGCACCTTCAACCTGGATGTGGTCAACAACACCACCAACCTGCCGGGTCCCGACGGCCAGATTGACCCGAGCGGCGCCTCGTTCATCAATCTGCAAAGCCTCATCACCTCCCGCGACAACCTGCGCGAGGGCGTGGCCGACCTGATCGCGCTGCGCGCCACCATCCCCTCCATTACCGTCTTCGGCACCGCCTCCACCTTGTTCGACGGCTCGCAGATCTCCTACGTGGGCCATTCGCTGGGGGCTATCGTGGGCACCACCTTCCTGGCGGTGGACCCCAATGTGCATGCCGCCACCCTCGGCATGCCGGGCGGCGACATCAGCACGCTGCTGCAGAACTCGGTCACCTTCGCGCCCATCATCAACGCCGGGCTGCAGTCCGAGGGCGTGGTGCAGGGCACGCAGTTCTACGACGACTTCTTCCGCGACGCCCAGGCGGTGGTGGACGACGGCGACCCGGCCAATTACGCCGCGCTGGCCGCCGCCAACCACCCCATCCACATGATCGAGGTGATAGGCGGTTTCGGCGGCGATCCCTGCAACGTGCCCGACACGGTGGTGCCGAACGCCAACACCGAACTGCTGGCGAAACTCATGGGCCTGACTTCGGTCAACAGCACCACGTCAGGTGCCTCAGTCCATGCCATCGTGCACTTCACCGCCGGCACCCACGGCTCGCTGCTGCTGCCGACGCCGCCGCCCAACTGCAGCGCCGACGCTGCACTGTACGGCGGGGTGTTCCTGGAAATGCAGACCGAGATGGCGACCTTCATAGGAAGCAACGGTACGTTCCTGCCCATCAACAATTCGCCGCCGGGCCTCATCCAGTAACCGGCCGGCACCGGCACCATGGGGCGGCTCCGGCCGCCCCGTTTTTTTGCACGCCGGCCGGCGATGCTAGGATAGCCGGGATATCCATCCTGCCTACCAAATGAATAATCCCGCTCCTGCACCCGCATTCGCCGCCCGCCTGCGCGAACGCCTGCGCCGCGCCGCGCTGCGCATCACCCCGGGCGGGCGTGTGGACGAACCCCGGCTACAGGAACTGGAAACCCAGTTGCTGCTGGCGGATGTGGGCGTGGACGCCACCCGCGAACTGCTGAACCGCCTGCGCGACAGAGTCGCTTCAGGACGACTCAAGGACAGCGGCGAACTGCGCGCGGCACTGGTGGAGGATATGACCGCAATCCTTGCGCCGGTGGCGTGTCCGCTGAGGCTCGGGGACGGTCCGCGACCATTCGTCATCCTGCTGGTGGGGGTAAACGGCGTGGGCAAGACCACCACCCTCGGCAAACTGGCGCAGCGCTTCCAGTCGCAGGGTCTCAAAGTACTGCTGGGGGCGGCGGACACCTTCCGTGCGGCCGCGGTCGAACAGCTCAAAGTCTGGGGCGAACGCCAGCGTATCCCGGTCATCGCCGCTGCTACCGGCGCCGATCCTGCCGCCGTATGCCACAATGCCTGGCTGGCGGCCAAGGCGCGCGGCAGCGATGTGCTGCTGGTGGATACCGCCGGGCGGCTGCATACCCAGGGCACGCTGATGGAGGAGCTGCAGAAGATGCGCCGCGTGCTGCACAAGCAGGACGCCGGTGCGCCCCACGAGTGCCTGCTGGTGCTGGATGCCGGTACCGGGCAGAATGCCTTGCGGCAGATCGAGCAGTTCCACACCGCCGTGCATGTCAGCGGCTTGGTGCTCACCAAACTGGACGGCACCGCCCGGGGCGGCATCGTGATCGCCGCCGCCAGGCGCTTTGGCATCCCCATCCGCTTCATCGGCGTGGGTGAGCAGGCGGAGGATCTGCAGGAATTCGCCGCCGACGCGTTCGCTGCGGCGCTGATCGACGCGGCTGACGGAGTGTCCGGGTGATTCAGTTCTCTGAAGTCGGCAAAAGCTATCCCGGCGGCAACGAAGCCCTCGCCGGCGTGAGCTTCAGTCTTGAGCAAGGCGAAATGGTGTTCCTCACCGGCCCCTCGGGCGCCGGCAAGAGCACCCTGCTCAAGCTCATCGCGCTCATCGAGCGGCCGAGCCGCGGCCAGGTCATCGTCAACGGCCAGAACCTGACGGGCGTGCGCCGCCGGCGCATACCCTTTTACCGCCGTCAGGTGGGCGTGATCTTCCAGGACCACAAACTGCTGCATGACCGCAGTGTGCTCGACAACGTGGCACTGCCACTCACCCTCGCCGGCATACCCCACCAGGAGATTCCGAAGCGTGTCCGTGCTGCCCTGGATCTGGTGGGCCTGCTGCACAAGGAGCGCGCCCTGCCCATCACCCTGTCCACCGGCGAGCAGCAGCGCGTCGGTATCGCCCGCGCGGTGGTCAACCGCCCGCCGATCCTCATCGCCGACGAACCCACCGGCAACCTGGACCCGGAACTGTCTTTCGAAGTGATGCAGCTGTTCCGGCGATTCAACCAGGCAGGCGCCACGGTGCTGGTGGCGAGCCATGACCACAATCTCATCCGCCGCCTCGGCCAGCGCGTGCTCGGCCTGCGCGCCGGCCGGATGGTGACGCCGGAACTGCAGGGAGAACCCCATGCGGGCCCGGCGTGACGAAACCCGCGGCGCTCACCTAAGCCGGCCGACACTGGGACAGCGCCTCGGCGCCTATGTGCTGCACCATCGGCAGACCTCGGCAAGCAGCCTGAACCGGTTATATCGCCATCCATTCGCCACGCTCATGACCGTGGCGGTAATCGGCATCGCCCTGGCGCTGCCCTCCGGCATGCTGGTACTGGTGAACAACGTGCGTCACGTGAGCGGCGCCTGGCAGGGCGCGGCGCGCATCTCGCTGTTTCTCAAGCAAAATCTTTCCAATTCCGCTGTGCAGCAATTGGCCGCCGGCGTGCGCGCCCATGAGGGCGTGGCCGCGGTACAGGTGATCGGCGCCAGCCAGGCGCTGGCAGAATTCCAGCAGCGCTCCGGATTCGGCGATGCCCTGGCGCTGCTGGGCAGCAATCCGCTGCCGGCGGTGCTGGTGGTACGCCCCAGCGCAGACTATACGACGCCACAGGCGACCCAGAAGCTCGGCCAGCAGCTGGGGGCGCTGCCGCAGGTGGACCAGGTGCGCATGGACATCCAGTGGCTGGAGCGGCTGCAGTCCATGCTGGATATCCTGCATCGCGGCGTGCTCATCATCGGCCTGCTGCTGGCGCTGGCGGTGGCACTCATCGTCGGTAACACTATTCGTCTCGACATCGTCAACCGCCGCATGGAAATCGAGGTGAGCAAGCTTCTGGGCGCCACCGATGGTTTCATCCGCCGCCCGT
>JAGWNO010000073.1 GCA_028871235.1 Gammaproteobacteria bacterium | reverse complement strand
GTCAAAATCGGTCGCCTGGCTGCTGCTGGGGACGTGGCTATGCTGTTCGGTTGCGCGAGCGGGTACTTCTGTCGCAGGTGACACGCCACCATCGCAGCGCCCGCGGATCTGTCTGGTATTGAGCGGCGGTGGCGCGCGCGGCGCCGCCCATGTGGGCGTACTGGAAGCCTTGGAACAATTGCATATTCCCGTGGACTGCATTGCCGGTACCAGCATGGGCGCAATCGTCGGCGGCTTATATGCATCCGGCTTCACCTCTGGGGAACTGCAGGACATTCTGGAACGCCCGGATGTGCAGACCAGCATGGCCAACCAGCAGCCGCGCAGCCTGCTCACTTATCAAGAAAAGCGGTATCAGCTTGAATACCTGCTGCAGCTGGAATACGGCTACGAAAACGGCAAGTTCTTTTTTCCTCAGGGCATCATTACCAGCAACGATCCCGGGCGGATACTGAACGTACTGACGCTGATTACCGAACCCGGCACTGATTTCAGCAAATTACCCATCCCGTTCCGCGCGGTGGCCACCGATATCGTCACCGGCCAGCGGGTGGTGCTGGATCATGGCAACCTGGGGGGTGCCCTGCGTGCCAGCATGTCGGTGCCTGGTCTATATACGCCGGTCGAATTCGATAACCACCTGCTGGTCGATGGGGGCCTGGTGGATAACCTGCCGGTTGACGTGGCACGCCAGATGGGTGCCGGTATCATCATAGCGGTGAATGTGAGCACGCCGCTTTCAGGTTCAGAAAGCCTCAACAACATAGTCGGCGTCTCCCTGCAGGTGGTCAAGATTCTCGGCAATCAGAACATGCAGAGTTCGATTGCCAGCCTTGGTGCGGATGATGTGCTCCTGCAGCCCGACTTGGGCAGCATCACCGCAACCGATTTTAACCGCATGGGACAGGCCATCAAGATCGGCAAGCAGGCGGCACTCAAGGCGCTGGCGCCGCTGCACGATCTGGAATTGTCAGCACAGGACTACGCACGATACCGCGACGAGCATCGCTATGTACCGCAGTTGCTCAAGACCGTGGATTTCATCGATATCACGGGTAACCGGCGCATTCCCTCGGCACTGATCCGCCGCCACATGACTACCCGCGTCGATGCACCCTGGGACTTCAAACGCATTGATCATGATCTGGAAAATATTTACCATCTCGGGTATTTCAATCACGTCGACGCATCTATTGCGCACGCCGGCACGAGCACCGGTCTGGTCATCACGGTAGCGGAGAAACCGTGGCATCCGAACTACCTGCGATTCGGGTTGCGCATCGCCGATGATCTGGAAGGCAGCAGCGAATACGGATTCCTGTTCGGTTTCACACGCACGGAAATCAATCAACTGGGTGCTGAGTGGCGCAACGAATTCGAGATTGGCAGCACCCGGCGTGCTTACACGGAGCTCTATCAACCAGTCAGTTACTCCGGCACGTTCTTCATCGCACCTCAGGCGGAATATCTGAACACCCCTGCTGATGTATTCTCAGGCGAGAACCTGATCGCGCAATATCGAACACGGCTGGTCAGGGGCGGCTTTGATATCGGCGCGGATTTCGGTGATGTGGGTGAGCTGCGCATCGGGCCTTCCTACGGTCAGGTGGAATCACAACCGCGTATAGGCGCGGCCTCGCTGCCGATCTATCGTAATACCCTGGGGGGCATCCGCTTGCGGTTAGGCGTGGATACCCTGGAGGGCGACACCGGGTTCCCGACCTCCGGCTCCTACTTACGTTTGAACAGCTTTTTTGCCCGTGGCAGTCTTGGCAGTGATATCAGCTACGACAAGGCCGAGCTGATGGCAGTGCAGGTGTTCGGCGGTGATTCCCATAGCCTGATCCTCACCACCGATATCGGTTCTTCATTGCATACGACCATACCGTTTTATGACCAGTTCACCCTCGGCGGCTTCCTGTCATTGTCCGGCCTCCGCCAGCAGCAGCTGCGGGGTCAACAACTGTTCTCGATGCATGCAATCTACCTGCACCGTCTCGGCAGCCTTCCAAGTGTGCTGGGTGACGGTTTCTATTTCGGTGTCAGCCTGGAAGGCGGCAATGTCTGGGATAACACCCAGAGCATCAGCATCCGGCACCTGCAGTATGGCAGCGCGCTGTTCCTTGGCGCCGATACGGTATTGGGACCGCTTTATTTCGGCACCGGCTTCTCGCAATCAGGCAACCAATCGTTCTATCTTTATATAGGTTTGCCGTTCACACTCAACTGAAACCGGATTAACAGGGCGGGGATATGGACAGATTGCGCATTTTTACCGTCGGCGGCACCATCGACAAGATTTATTTCGATGCCAGGAGCGAGTACGAGGTCGGCGAGCCGCAGATCGGCGATATTCTCAGGGAGACAGCTGTTGGCTTTTCCTTCGCCGTCACTTCGCTGATGCGCAAGGACAGCCTGGACATGACCGATGCGGACCGGGCGTTGATACGGGATGCCGTGCATGACTGTGCAGAACGGCATGTGCTGATCACCCATGGCACCGATACCATGACCGAAACCGCGACTGCACTTCATGGCGTCAGCGGTAAGACCATTGTGCTCACTGGTGCGCTCAATCCGGCGCGTTTCCGCGGCAGCGATGCAATCTTCAACATCGGCAGTGCGGTGATCGCAGTGCAGATCATGCAGCCGGGTGTGTACATAGTCATGAACGGCCGTGTGTTCCATGCGTTCCATGTGCGCAAGAACCGTGATAAGAACCGCTTCGAGGATGTCTGATACTGGGCATGGATATCACTCCCGCTACGCCGCCATCCGGCTCGGAAGAGCCGCACGGGCCTGGCACGAGGCGATCGGAAAGCCGGATGTGACCAGCAGGCCATTTTCAACAGCCTGTTAGATGAAGTGCACGGTGAGCGCGGTCGCGCCGGCCAGCAGGCAGTAGATGCCGAACGGCCTCAGCGCGGTCACCTCCTGCTTGTGGAAGTACCTCATCAGGAACCAGACGCTCAGCCAGGCAAATACGCCCGCGAGAATACCTCCCACAATAATGGTGAGCAGCAGGCCTTCCGGCAACGCGGCACTGTGGTTAACCAGCTTGGGGATCTCCAGCAGGCCGGCGGCGCCGATGATCGGCGTCGCCAGCAGGAAGGAGAAACGCGCCGAAGCAGCATAGTCGAGTCCGCTCATGAGACCGGCTACCAGCGTGCTGCCGGAACGCGAAATGCCCGGTATCAGCGCCAGCGCCTGGGCGCAGCCGATCAGGAAGGCACGGCCCCAACCCATGGATTCCAGCGCATGCCGTGCCTGGCGGTGCTTGCAGCGGTCGCCGACGATGAGGATGACGCCGTTCACCATCAGGAATACGGCGGCGACGCTGAACCCGCCGAACAGTGCACGTACCTTGTGTTCGAACAGCAGGCCGAGGATGCCGGCGGGGATACTGCCCAGCACCAGCAGCCAGAACAGCCGTGCCTGCGGATCACTGACACGGCCACGCACTTTCCAGGTGTTGCCCAGCAGCGTAAACCAGTCACGCCAGAAATATACAAATAGCGCCGCAGCCGTGCCCAGATGCAGCACCACGATGTAGGGCAGGAACCAGGGGGCTTCACGGTCGATGGGCCAATCCAGCACCGCCGGCACCAGGATGCTGTGTCCGAGGCTGCTGATGGGAAACAGTTCGCTGATGCCCTGCAGGATGGCAAGCAGCAGCAGATGCAGATAAAACAAGTTCAGCTCCTCTTGTAACACAACGCCGCGCGGGGCGCGGCGTCAGTCCTTTTGCCGTTTGCCCCACACCAGCATCAACCCAGGTCGAATTTGATGCCTTGCGCCAATGGCAACTGGTCGGACCAGTTGATGGTGTTGGTCTGGCGGCGCATATACTGCTTCCAGGCATCGGAACCGGATTCACGGCCGCCGCCGGTTTCCTTTTCGCCGCCGAAGGCGCCGCCGATCTCGGCGCCGGAGGTACCGATATTCACATTGGCGATACCGCAGTCGCTGCCGACGGTGGAAAGGAAGTATTCCGCATTCTTCAGGTTGGTGGTGAAGATGGCGGAAGACAGGCCCTGGGGCACGCCGTTCTGGATGGCCACGGCTTCCTCAATGCTGCGGTAAGTCAGCACATACAGTATGGGTGCGAAGGTCTCGGTGCAGACGATATCGAGTTGCCGTTGCATGCGCACGATGGTGGGTTCCACAAAGAAACCGGGGCGATCCAGCACCCTGCCGCCGCAGAGGATCTGGCCGCCGGCCTTGCGGACGGCAGCGATAGCAGATTTGAATCGCTGCACCGCATCCTCGCTGCACAGCGGTCCCATGAGCGTACCTGCAGCCAGGGGATCACCGATACGTACCTGCCCGTAGGCGCGGACGAGCCTGTTCACCAGTTCATCCGCGACATCCTGGTGCACGATGAGGCGGCGGGTGGTGGTGCAACGCTGGCCGGCGGTGCCCACGGCGCCGAACACCACCGCCGGCACCACCAGTTTCAAATCGGCGGTTTCGTCCACGATAACGGCATTGTTGCCACCCAGCTCCAGCAGCGCGCGGCCCATGCGCGCCGCCACCATCTCGCCTACCTTGCGGCCCACGGCGCTGGAGCCGGTGAAGGAGATAAGCGCCACGCGCGGATCCCGGGAGAATCGTTCGGCGAGTTTTACGCCCTTGTCCACGAACAGCGAAAATATTGCCGGATAGCCGTGCTTCTTCAGCACCCGGTTGCAGATGTGTTGCACGGCGATGGCGCACAGCGGCGTGCGCGGTGAAGGCTTCCATACGGTAGCGTTGCCGCAGATGGCGGACAGGAAGGCGTTCCATGCCCACACAGCCACCGGAAAATTGAAGGCGGTTATGACACCGACCACCCCATAAGGATGCCACTGCTCGTACATGCGATGCCGCGGACGCTCGGAGTGCATGCTGTTGCCGTAAAGCATGCGCGCCTGGCCCACGGCAAAGTCAGCGATGTCGATCATCTCCTGCACTTCGCCATCGCCTTCGGCCTTGATCTTGCCCATCTCCAGGGATACCAGGCTGCCGAGGGCGTCCTTGTGCTTGCGCAGGGCATCCGCTACGAGACGCACCGCTTCGCCGCGCTTTGGCGCCGGTACCTCCCGCCAGACCTTGAAAGCTTCCCGGGCGCCGTTGATGACCTGTTCGTAATCCGCTTCGAGCGCGCAGCTGACGCGTGCGATAAGCCTGCCGGTAGCCGGGTTGATGGATTCCAGCGAATCGGCGCCGCGGCTTTTGCGCCAGCCGCCGCTGGCGGTCCACACGCCGGCGTTGTTCTTATCCAGGCCCAGTGTCGACAAAACAGCATTCGCGTTTGCCATGATTCTCCCCTCAAGCCACGAACTGCTTGGCAGCTTCACCGCTGCGTACCATGTGCGCCGAGAGTTCCGACGTCTCGGCCTGGGCATAGGCTTTGCCAAAGCGGTTGCCAAGGACGTCAGCCAGCTTGAATTGTTCCTGTTTAACCAGGCCCTTGTAGGCATGGGGGCGCTTAAGCACCACATCCACCACGGCGCAGACACCGGCACTGGTGGTGACCTGGATGGCGGACCAGAGCTTGCCCGCGATCATCTGCGGGTAGATATGGTTCACATAGGTTTCCTCCATGAATTTGCCGTGCTGCATGCCGCTGACCGATACATAAACCAGCACCACATCCTGTACAGTGCGTGGCACGGCACGTTCCAGGATACTCTTGAGCTCATCGCGGTGTTCGTTCATATGCAGGTCGGTCATCAGCATGCGCATGATCTCGCAATGGCCGGGATAGCGCATGGTCTTATAGGTGAGGTTGCGCACCCGGCCCTCCCAGGTTTCAGCCAGGGAACCGAGACCACCGGAGGTGTTGAATGCCTCGTACAGCCTGCCTTCCAGCTGGATAGTTTCCAGGCCTTCCAGCGGCATCAGCATGGCTGGTTTGCCGTTGGCAATTCCGTAACAAAAGTTGCCGTATTCGTTAATGACGCCGTCCGATGACCAGGTGAGCGCATATTTGGTCATGTTGCCGGGATTCTGGGGCAGAGCGCCGACCCGCAACTTCACATCGTGGAGTTCTTCGAAGTGGCTCATCAGCTCGTTGGCAGCAATGCTGATGAAACCGGGAGCTAAGCCGCACTGCGGCGCGAACGCTGTGCCGGCACCGGCAGCGATCCTGGTCACCGCGCGGGTCACTTCCACGTCTTCGGTGAGGTCGAAATAGTGCAGTTTGAGCTGGCGCGCCACTTCCGCCACCGGCGGATTACAAAAATAGGGCAGGCTGGATATCACCGCGTCCACTGCATGGGTCTTAAGGTGCCTCTCCAGCGCTTCCTTACTGGTGGCATCCACGTGATGGGCTTTGATGTTCGCCAGTGTGTGGCCGGCGGCTACTGCCTGGGCGGCAGTGCCGTTCAGGTCGCCTAGATCCACGTGATAATCGCCTGCGGCCGCGAGCAGGCCGGAGAGCAGGGAACCGATCTTGCCGGCCCCGAGAACGAGAACGCGATGCATTTGTGAAGCTCCTGTCGGTTCGAATGCGCCTGGACGGTGTGGTGACAGGTCCGGCGCTGTGCGGATGCGGGGTTCAAATATAAGGGCGGCAGGGCCCGGTAAAACGCTGATTTTGCCACAAACCGCGTCCGGCGCCACCCGTGCTTTCCCGCACAGCGGTGCCCGTGTAGCATGACGCATACCGTGGATAACAAGTTCATACACCCTTGGCAACCCGAAAGCTGGCAGTCGCGCACTGCCGGTCAGCAGCCCCTGTATCCCGATGCCGCCGCGGTGCAACGGGTGCTGACGGACATCCGTCAGCTGCCGCCGCTGGTCACCTGGGGCGAGGTGGACAAACTGCGCCGTCAGCTGGCGGAGGCGGGTCGTGGTGAGCGTTTCGTGCTCCAGGGGGGGGATTGCGCCGAGAGCTTTGCTGACTGCACCGCTGAACCCATCGCCAACAAACTCAAGATCCTGCTGCAGATGAGCCTGGTACTGGTGCATGGGCTCAAGAAGCGCGTTATACGCGTGGGCCGCATGGCCGGTCAGTACGCCAAGCCCCGCTCCGCTGACAAGGAGACCCGCAATGGCATAACCCTGCCGAGTTATCGCGGCGATCTCATCAACCGTTCCGGCTTCAGCGCTGCGGAGCGCAGCGCCGATCCGCAGCTCATGCGCCACGGTTATGAGCATGCGGCGCTGACGCTGAACTACGTGCGTGCATTGGTGGACGGCGGCTTCGCCGATCTCCATCATCCCGAATACTGGGACCTGGATTTTGTGCGCAACTCACCGCTGGAGGCGGACTACCGGCGCATCGTGCAGTCCATTCTGGACACCCTGAATTTCATGGAAACCATTTCCGGCCAGCCCTTGTCGGAGAGTAACCGTATCGATTTCTTCACCAGTCATGAGGGCCTGCACCTCTTATATGAGCAGGCGCAGACGGCTTTCGTGCCGGAAACCGGTCGCTGGTACAACCTGGCGACACATTTTCCGTGGATCGGTATGCGTACCGCAGCTGCGGATGGCGCCCATGTGGAATATTTCCGCGGCATCGCCAATCCGGTGGCGGTGAAGGTGGGACCGGCCATGAGTCCCGATCAGGTGCTGGAGCTTTGCGCGGTGCTCAACCCGCACAACGAGCTGGGGCGGCTCACGCTGATTCATCGTTTCGGTGCCGAGCAGATACAGTCACGACTGCCGCCGCTGGTGGAAAGCGTGCGCAAGGCCGGCAGACAGGTGCTATGGATTTGCGATCCGATGCACGGCAACACCGAGACTACCGCCAGCGGGGTGAAGACCCGGCGATTCGAGAACATCCTCACGGAACTGGAGACGGCATTTGCACTGCATGAGAAACTCGGCAGCATCCTGGGCGGCGTGCATTTTGAATTGACCGGCGACGATGTGACGGAATGCACCGGCGGTGCCCGCGGCCTGACCGAAATTGATTTGGAACGCGCTTACAAGTCGCAGGTGGACCCGCGGCTCAACTACGAGCAGGCGCTGGAAATGGCGATGCGCATCGTGGCCCGGAAAGCACCGCGCTAGTCATATTCCTGTTTTTTGATGGACAGCTCCCGCCACTCACCGGGCGATATCCCTGCCAATGTCCAATCGCCGATCTGCCAACGGATCAGCCGTAACGTGGCATGACCGATGGCGGCGGTCATGCGGCGCACCTGGCGGTTGCGGCCTTCGCGCAGTGTGAGTTCTATCCAGGCGGTGGGGATGGACTTGCGGAAGCGGATGGGCGGATCCCGGGGCCAGAGGTTCTCCGGTTCGGGGATCAAGCGTGCTTTGGCGGGCAGGGTGGGACCGTCGTTCAACGTGATACCGGAACGTAAGCGTTCCAGATCGTCATCGGTGGGGACGCGTTCCACCTGCGCCAGATAGGTTTTTGGCATCTTGTGTCGTGGGTGGCTGATGCGGCTCTGCAAACGGCCGCCGTCGGTCAGCACCAATAGTCCTTCGCTGTCCGTGTCCAGGCGTCCGGCGGGATAGACATCTTTCACCTTGATGAAATCCGCCAACGTGGGCCGGCTGCCGGCGCCGCTGAACTGGCAGATGACACCATAGGGCTTATTGAACAGGAGTGTTCGCACTGTCACTGGATTGCCGCCGGCCAACCCATGGCCGCATGTTATGATTATGCGCGAATCGCGGCCAGCGCGCCGCATCTTCCTGTCTGTCTGCTGTGAGGCTTCAGCAATGAAGTTTGACAAGATCACGCCACCCACCGGCGGTGAACGCATCACCATCAATACCGATTCCAGCATCAACGTACCTGAGCATCCGATCATACCCTTCATCGTAGGTGACGGCATCGGCATGGATGTCACGCCGGTGATGCGCAGAGTGACGGAGGCGGCGGTGCAAAAGGCCTATAAAGGCAAGCGCGCCATCGCCTGGATGGAAATCTATGCGGGCGAACGGGCCATGCAGAAATACGGCAAGGATATCTATTTGCCAGATGAAACCTTGCAGGCCATGCGCGAGTATGTGGTGTCCATCAAAGGCCCGCTGGGTACCCCCATAGGCGGCGGTATCCGCTCACTCAACGTGGCTATCCGCCAGACCCTGGATTTGTACGCCTGCGTTCGGCCCATACGCTATTTTCCGGGAGTCTCCACGCCGATGAAGGAATCCGAGCTCACCGACATGGTGGTATTCCGCGAAAACACCGAGGACATCTATGCCGGCATCGAGTGGGCGGCGGGCACGCCCGAAGTGCACCAGGTCATCGACTTCCTGCAGCGCAAATTGGGCGTCACTGCCATCCGTTTCCCCAGCAGCTCCGGCATCGGTATCAAGCCGGTATCCAAGGAAGGCTCGCAGCGTCTGGTGCGCAAGGCCATCCGCTACGCCATCGACAACGACCGGGTGTCGGTGACGCTGGTGCACAAAGGCAACATCATGAAATTCACCGAAGGCGCTTTCCGCAACTGGGGCTACCTGGTGGCCAAGGAGGAGTTCGGCGCGCTGGACATTGACGGCGGCCCCTGGTGCCGGTTCCACAATCCCAAGACCGGCAATGACATCGTGGTGAAGGACGTGATAGCCGACAACTTCCTGCAGCAGATCCTCATGCGCCCGGAGGACTACGATGTTATCGCGACCCTGAATCTCAACGGCGATTATATTTCCGATGCGCTGGCGGCGCAGGTAGGCGGCATCGGCATCGCGCCGGGCGCCAACATCGCCGACGCGGTGGCGGTGTTCGAGGCCACCCACGGCACTGCACCGGGCTTCGCCGGCAAGGATCAGGTGAATCCGGGCTCGCTGATACTGTCGGCGGAGATGATGCTGCGTTATCTAGGCTGGACCGAAGCCGCCGATCGCATCATGCATGGCGTGGCAAAAACCATAGCAGGTAAGATCATGACATATGATCTGGCACGG
>JAGWNO010000072.1 GCA_028871235.1 Gammaproteobacteria bacterium | reverse complement strand
GCTCACCGGCCACTGTCATTGCGGCAACATTGAGATACGCTTCGGGACGGCGCTGGCTCCGGCGGATCTGCCGCTGCATGCCTGCCAGTGCTCCTTCTGCCGCGCCCATGGGGCGGTGACGGTTGCCGATCCCGCCGGCCGGCTCGGCATCAGCGTGCACCAGCCGGAACTTCTGCAGCGTTATCGCTTCGCTTTGCAGGTCACGGAGTTTCTGATTTGCCGGCGCTGCGGGGTGTACGCGGCGGCGGTGGCGGAGATTGACGGTAAACGCTATGCGGCCATCAACGCCTGCTCCCTGGAGTGCCATGCGCAGCTCACCGCGACAGCGGAGCCCATGAACTATGCCGAGGAGACCGCGGTGCAACGCCGCGCACGCCGCCAGGCGCGCTGGACACCCGTGGATGACATCGTCGGCGTATTCTTCTGAATCATGATGGCGGTCTGCGCACCATCGCTGTCCGCCTGTTACGCATATCCCCCCTTCACTTCCTGATGTCCATGCCCTCGGCTTTGAGCACCGCATGCGCGACTGCATCCATGTCTGCGGCGCGGCCGATGATACCGGCGGGCGCGGCCGGCAGCGCCGAGAGCAGCGCTACGATGACCGACGCGCAGTAGGGGATGGACTGTGTAAGCAGCACCACCACCCACACGGTGAGATCACGGGTGGCGTTGCCCACTTCGGTGAACACCGCGTATGCGCACAGCCACAGCGCCAGCATGATGAACGCTTCTTCGCGGCTCGCCGCCAGCGCCTGCAGCAACGCATGGCCGTGAGTCCGTTTGGGCGTACGGAAGAACGGTTCGCGGCGGGTGAGGAAGCCGCTGATGACAGCGCGGCCGATGGTATGGGTAAGAGCCAGGCCGGCGAGGGCGGCGGCGAGTGTCTGGCGTGCATTGGCGCCTACGCGCGTGCCGTACAGGTGCACCAGTTTGGCGATCTTGAAGACGAACAGCGCCAGCGGCAGCGCCGAGAAGATTACCAGCGGCGGGTCGATCTTGTGGGGGAAGCACAGCATGGCCAGGGACCAGACCATGGCCGCCAAGTTGAACAGCAGGTTGAAACCGTCGGCGAGCCACGGCAGCCAGCCGGCCAGGAAATGGTAGCGTTGTCCGGAAGTCAGCGGGCTGCTGCGCCGCAGCAGCATGCCGGCGTGGCGCCGCAGGATCTGGATGGCGCCATAGGCCCAGCGGAAGCGCTGCTTCTTGTAGTCCAGGAAGGTGTCGGGCATGAGGCCACGGCCGTAACTCTTGGGGATGTAGGCGGCCTCCATGCCGGTCTCGAATACCCGCAGGCCCAGCTCCGCATCCTCAGTGATGCACCATTCCGCCCAGCCGCCGATGGACTGCAGCAGCTGCCTGCGGATCATGGTCATGGTGCCGTGCTGGATGATGGCGTTGCGCTCGTTGCGCGTGATCATGCCGATATAGAAGAAGCCGCGGTATTCGGCGTGGCACATGGCCTTGAAGGCGTTGCGGTCGCCGTCGCGGTAATCCTGCGGCGACTGCACGATGGCGATCCGCTCCTCGCGGAACAGCGGTACCAGGTCGCGCAGCCAGCGCCGTTCCACCAGGTAGTCGCTGTCGATCACTGCGATCACCTGTGCGGCGGCGGCGGTATGCCGCAGTGCATAATTGAGCGCACCCGCCTTGAAACCGGCCAGCGGCGTCACGTGATGGAACCGGAAGCGCGCGCCGAGTCTGCTGCAGTGGGCCTCTACGGGGCGCCATACGGACTCATCCGTGGTGTTGTTGTCTATCACCAGCACTTCGTAGTGCGGGTAATCCAGCACCGCCAGCGCATCCAGGGTCGCCACGAGCATCGCCGGCGGTTCGTCGTAGGCGGGCACGTGCACCGATACGAACGGCAGTGCCGCCGCGGGTATTTCCAGCGGTTCGAATGCCCGCCGCCGCGTGGTGGTCCAGTGGGCCTCGGCCCATTCATGGGCCTCCGCCAGCAACACCAGGATCACGCCGATCATGCCCATGAGCAGTAACACACCCACCGCCACGCTGGTGACCGTGAGGTACTGCTGGGTGTAGTCGTATATCACCCATACGAAAAGAGTGGCGGTGGCATACACGATGACCGCCAGGAAGCTGCGGCCGCGTTTTTTGAGGGTGCGGCTGTCCCAGAACAGCAATGTCAGCAGCAGCGCGGCGATGATCACGGAGATGCCCGCCAGTACCCGCCATGCGGGGATGCGTACGATGGGCAGGGTGAAGGCGAACTTGGGCTGGCGCGACACATCGTACACGCCCCAGTAGGCACCCACCGCGCCCTCGGTTTGTTCCTTCCACGGCTGGTCGAAGGCCTCCATCAGGTAATAGGTCCAGTGCTGCCGGTCGGCATAAGCGAGGAAACGCCGCAGGAACATGGCCTCGTTGGCGGGTGAGGCCACCGCCGCGTGACGCGTGCGGCCCTCGCTGGGCCAGCCCACTTCGGCGATGACGATGGGCTTGCCGGGGTAGGCCTTGCGCAGGTCGTGCAGGCGCGCGGCGATGTAGTCCACCGCCACGTCGGCATTCACGCCTTCCCAGTAGGGCAGCATGTGCACGGCGAGGTAATCCACGTGCGCCACCAGTCGCGGATTCTGTATCCAGGTATACCAGGGCTCGGCGGTGGATACCGGCTGCGGCAGGAGCTTGCGTACCGCATCGAGATAGCCGATGAGCTGCGGCGTGGGGATGTCACCGCGCAGTACCACCTCGTTGCCGACGATGACACGCACCACGTTGGAATTGTGCTGCGCGATGTCGACGGCGCGGGTGATCTCCGCGGTGTTCTTGTCCGCGTGGTTGTCGATCCACACGCCCAGTGCCACATTGATGTGGTACTTGCGTGCCAGTGCCGGGATGTCGCCGAGGGTGCCTTCCACGGTATAGGTACGCACCGCATTGGTCTTGCCCGCCAGCAGCTTCAGGTCAGCATCGATCTGCGCGTCGGTCGGCAGTTTGTGCGCCACCGCGTCCTGATTGACGTGGAACGGCGAGAAGGCGAATCCCTGGATGCGCGCCGGCCACGGCGGTTCCTTGTCGGGCCGGTTGAAATACGCCCACACACTCACGGTGAGCGCAGCCGCGGCGATGGCGATCACGAAACTGGATTTGCCCATGAGCCGTCAGCGGGGATGCAAGGCCAGCAGGGTGGCGGTGGGTGGGCGTACGCCGCGCCATACCAGAAAGGATTCCGCCGCCTGCTCCACCAGCATGCCCCAGCCGTCCAGCACCTGGGCGGCGCCTTCGAACTCCGCCCAGTGCATGAACACCGTAGGCTTGCGTTGGTAGGCAAGGTCGTAACACACCGCTCCGGGATTAAGACAGTCGTGGGGCAGCGGCGGCAGTTCACCGGCAAGGCTGGCGGAGGTGGCGTTGATGACTATGTCGAAGCTCGCCTGCTGCAGTGAATCGAAGCCGCCGCCATGCACATGCCCGCCGGCGGTGTGCCGCTGTGCCAGCTTGCGGGCGCGCCCGGCGGTGCGGTTGGCGATGTGCAGCAGCGCCGGCTTCTCCGCCAGCAGCGCCGCCAGCACGCCGCGGGCGGCGCCCCCCGCTCCCAGCAGCAGGATGCGCGCCCCCTGCAGCGGCACCTGGCGGTTGTGCTTCAGGTCATGCACCAGGCCAGCGCCGTCGGTGTTGTCACCGGCGAGGCTGCCGTCCTTGCGCACCGACAGCGTGTTCACCGCGCGCGCCATGCCGGCCCGCGGCGTATGCACATGGGCGAGCGCGTAGGCATCTTCCTTGAAAGGCAGGGTCACGTTGAGGCCCTTGCCGCCGGCGGCAAGGAATTCCCGCAGCGCCCTGGTGAAGCCGCCGGGCGGCGCGTCGATCTTCGTGTAACGCACCGACTCGCCGGTCAGGCGCGCGAACTCGGCGTGGATTTCCGGGGAGCGGCTGTGGGCCACTGGATGGCCGATGACGGCGTAGCGGTCGGCGGCTGATTTCATGCGACTCTGGCCCCGGCTGACTTCACACGCCCGCGGCGTGTGAAGTCAGCCTGCGCGCCTGTATTCCGGCGGGTACCGGCATTGCGTATCGCCGGCAGTCATCGGTCTTCCCTGAGCCAGCCGGCCACGCGTCTGGCGAAATAGGTAAGGATGGCGTCGGCACCGGCGCGCTTCATGGACACAAGCGTCTCCAGCACCGCGCTCCGCTCATCCAGCCAGCCGTTGCCAATGGCCGCCATGAGCATCGAGTACTCGCCGCTTACCTGGTACACGCAGGTGGGTACGCCGAACTCATCCTTCACACGCCGCACGATGTCGAGATACGGCAGTCCCGGTTTTACCATCACCATGTCGGCGCCCTCGGCGATATCCAGCGCCACCTCGCGCAACGCCTCGTCGCTGTTGGCCGGATCCATCTGATAGGTGAACTTGTCACGGTTGCCGAGGCTTGCAGCGGAGCCCAGCGCGTCGCGGAACGGCGCATAGAAACTCGAGGCGTATTTGGCGGCATAGGCGAGGATGCGGGTATGGATGAAGCCGCGCTGCTCCAATGCCGCACGGATGGCACCGACGCGGCCATCCATCATGTCCGAGGGCGCGACCATGTCGGCACCGGCTTCCGCGTGCGATAACGCCTGGCGCACCAGCAGTTCCACGCTCTCGTCGTTCAGTACGTAACCGCGGGCGTCGATGATGCCGTCCTGGCCGTGGCTGGTAAAGGAATCCAGCGCCACGTCGGTGATGACCCCCAGGTCCGGGAATTCCTGTTTGAGGGCCCGCACCGCCTGTTGGGCAATGCCGTCGGGATTGCAGGCTTCGGCGGCGTCCAGTGATTTTTTATCCGGCGGGGTCACCGGGAACAACGCCACCGCCGGCACCCGCAGTCGCACCAGTTCCGCCGCTTCCCGGAGCAGCGCGTCGATGCTGAGCCGCTCGATGCCGGGCATTGAGGCCACGGCCTCGCGCCTGCCCTTGCCCGCCAGTACGAATACCGGATAGATGAGGTCGTCAACCGACAGCCGGGTTTCACGCAGCAGCCGGCGGGAGAATGGCTCGCGCCGCATGCGCCGCATGCGCACCCCCGGGAACGCGGCCGGGAATTGGAGACGTGAACCCACGCAAGTGCTCCTTGAAACTATTGCTCGATTCAGAAGGCTGCAAAACGGGCGGAATAGGGTAAAACAAAGCGGCCGGCCGGGCCAGTTTTCCCGCCGCCCTCGTCAGCAGCCGAGTACGCGCAGTCTGCACGGCCGCGCCCGACGCGGTTTTTAGGTTAATCTGGACCCCCGGGGCCGTAATAATCCACCGAACTAGCCGGTCTCCATCCACATGGCTGTCCGTCAACACCGCTTCGAGATCCTGGCGCGGGCGCTGGTGCCGAATCTGTACCGCTACGCCTACTGGCTGTGCCGCGACCGGACCCTGGCCGACGATCTGGTGCAGGAGACGCTGCTGCGCGCCTGGCGCTCGCTGGAGTCGCTGCGCGACGAGGCGGCGGCCCGCCAGTGGCTCACCACCATCCTGCGCAACGAGTTCATGCGCGAGATGGCGAAACGCAAGGACACGGTGGACATCCACGAGCTGCCCATCGCCGACACGCACGCCAGCGTGGGCGGCACCGATACCGATGTGCACGACGTGCGCCGCGCCATGGGCAAGCTGGCGGCGGAATACCGCGAGCCGCTGGTGCTGCAGGCGCTCATGGGCTGCACCACGCAGGAGATCGCGGAATTGCTGGACCTGACACAGGCTGCGGTGTTGACGCGGCTGTTCCGCGCCCGCAATCAATTGCGCGGGATATTGGCTGGGAGCGGCGCGCAGTTCGGAGAGGAGATCGCATGAATACCAGTACCAATTGCCTGGACGTGCGCCGTATCCTCGGCGCCGAGCCGCAGCGCCGCGACCCGGCGCTGCTGGAGCACTGCCGGGTATGCGCCGCCTGCGCCGCCTTCCTCAGGGAGATGCTGGCGCTGGATGGCCGTATCGCCCACGCCCTGGCCGTGGACGTGCCCGAGGGCTTGGAGGCGCGCATCGTGTTCAAGGCCGCCTTCCGTCCCGCCCGCCCGCGGACCTATGCCTGGCTGGCGACCGCCGCCGCTGTGCTGCTGGCGGTGGGACTTGGCTTCGGCGTCTGGCGCCTGGCGCCGGGTCCGGAGCGCATGACCCTCGCCCAGGCGCTGGTGGCACACATCCAGAACAAGCAGGAGGCTGCGGCACTGGACCCCGACCGGCCGGTGCTCACCAACGTGAGCCTCGTCCACAGGGTGCTGGCACGCGTGGGCGTGCGCATGCACGGCGACATGAATGACGTGACTTATGCACGCGTTTGCCCGTTCCGCGGCGAGCTGGTGGCGCACCTGGTGGTCAAGGGCAAGAACGGTCCGGTGACGATACTGCTGTTGCCCCACATCCATGTGGATAAACCCACCCACTTCGACGAGAGCGGTTATCGCGGCATCATCGAACCGGCGGGCCGCGGCAGCATCGCCATCGTCGCCAACAACGACTCGCCCATGCAGACCATGGCGAAAGCGCTGCCGCAGATGGTGCAATGGGCCATTTGAGCCCGCGGTGGTGATGCGGGTCCGGTAACGGCCGCCGCCAGGCGGCCGCGGCGCTTATAATGCCACCCCTCAGGGTCGCGCGCTGCAGCATATGAAACTCATCGACCGGGATCTCGTCGTGCATTTGCATGCGCAGGCCGCGGCCTCGCCGCGGCTGCGCACCCACCACAACCTGCATGCGTCGCACGCCGACCCCATCCAGCGCATGTGCATGGCCATGGAACCCGGTACTTACGTGCGTCCGCACCGGCATCCGCACAAATGGGAACTGCTGCTCATCGTCAGCGGCGAGCTGCTGGTACTCACGTTCGACGACACCGGCACGGTGCTTACGCGCACCCTGTTATCCGCGGGTGGATACACCTATGGCGTGGAGAACCCCGCCGGCACCTGGCACGCCGTGGTCACGCTGGCGCCGGCGACGGTGGTATTCGAGGTGAAGCAGGGACCGTACCTGCCCACGGCGGAGCAGGATTTCGCGTCCTGGGCGCCGCCGGAAGGCGATCCCCGCGCCGCCGGGTTCGAGCGCTGGTATCGCAGCGCCCAGCCCGGTGACCGGCGTTGAATGCTACCGCATGACGCAGCGCCGCAAATTACCGCGGCGCTGTCCGTGGGCGCCGCTGGACGACCCACAGTACCTTGCCTACCACGACAAGGAGTGGGGCGTGCCGGTGCATGACGAGCGGCGACTGTTCGAGTTCCTGATCCTGGAGGGCGCGCAGGCCGGGCTTTCCTGGGCCACTATCCTGCACAAGCGGGAGAACTATCGCAAAGCCCTGGTCCGCTTCGATCCGAAGAAAGTGGCGCGCTTCACCGCCCGCGATGTGACGCGACTGCTGAAAAATCCAGGCATCGTGCGCAACCGCTTGAAGATCGAATCGGCCATCATTAATGCCCGGGCGTTTCTCGCCGTGCAAAAGCAATACGGCAGTTTCGATGCTTATATATGGCGCTTCGTGGATGGCAAAGCCATCTGTAACCAGCGCCGCTCCATGGACGAGGTACCGGACAGCACCGCCATCTCCGACGCCATGAGCATGGATCTGAAGAAGCGCGGTTTCAAGTTCGTGGGCAGCACCATCTGCTACGCGTTCATGCAGGCCACCGGCATGGTGAACGATCATTTAACCGGCTGTTTCCGCTATCGCGGGCGTCGCTGAACGGGCGATTGACGCACAGACCATTGTATAATCCGCGCCTCACTTTATCTTCCCTGACCGATCCACGCCGCCCATGTCCGCGCCCTTGATGGTTCTGGTCATCCTGTTCGGCGGCATCGCCGCCGGACTGATCGGCTCGCTCACCGGGCTCGGCGGCGGCATGGTGATCGTGCCGCTGCTGACCCTGGCATTCCACCTGCCGATACCCGAGGCGGTGGGGATCAGCTTGTTCGGCGTCATCGCCACTTCCATCGGCGCCGCGCCGCGTTTTGTCGGTACCGGCCTCAGCAACGTGCGTGCGGCCCTGTTCCTGCAGATTGCCGCATCCAGCGGCGCGCTGATTGGCGCGCTGGTGGCCCATCATCTCCCGGCGCGGCTGTTATTCGCGCTGTTCGGTATCGTGCTGGGGTATTCCGCGATCATGTCCTTCATGCCCAAGCACAGCGACGTGGCCGGGGCACCGGAAAGTTCGCCATTGGCGCGGCGCCTGCGTCTCGGCAGCCGTTACCAGCAAGCCGGCAACTGGATTGAATACCAGGTGGTGGGGGTGATGCCGGGCTTCGGGATCATGATCGGCGCCGGGTTTCTTTCCGCGCTGCTCGGCATCGGCTCCGGCGCCTTCAAGGTGCTGGCCATGGACCGCGTCATGAAGCTGCCTTTCCGGGTGTCCACCGCCACGTCCAATTTCATGATCGGCATCACCGCCGCCACCAGCGCCGGTTTCTACCTTTCCCATGGCGATATCCCGCCGGTGATCGCCGGCGCCATCATCCTGGGAGTGATTGTCGGCGCCTATGCCGGCGGCCACCTGGTCAGGATGCTGCCGGTGAGCACGCTGCGCAAACTGTTCGCGGTGGTGCTGCTGATCGTGGCGCTGCAGATGCTGTTGAAAGGGTTGTTCAATCTATGAGCGAGATCGTACGCGAGCGCCGCTTGCTCAACACCTGGATCCTGCGCGCCAGCATCGTGCTGTGCCTGCTGTTGATTGTCATCGGACTCAGCGTATTTTTTGTCCACGGCGGTACACACATTCCCGCGACACCCAGCGGTTCCTTGCGGCAGATCATCCGGCACGCTGTGCATGCCGGGACCGGCCTGCATGCCGGGACTTTTCTGGATGCGGGGGTCATCGTGCTGTTGCTTACACCCATGGCACGGCTGTTGGCCGGCATCTATGTGAGCGCGCGGGTGCGCGACTGGCTGTATGTCGCCATCGGTGTACTGGTGCTGGCGTTGGTGATCATCGGCGTGATCGCGGGTCAGAGCGGCGTTTAACTCGCCACATTTCGTAAAGACAAAAACTCGGAATCGGACGCCTTTAATGTGGGGAAGATACGCGAGGTTTGCGCGGTCTGCGGCCGCTGGCTACTCAAGATAGCGGGCTTCCGCGCCCGCCGGCGTGGTACTTTCCTTGTGTGCACAAGGAAAGTACCCAAAGGAGATCGCCCCTGGGATGCCGCCGCTTCGCGGTCCCCTGCGCGCTTCGCTCGCTGCGGAGTCTCGTCGACAGGCCATCCCTGGCCTAAGGACGAGAGCGCGGACTTCCTGTCCGCACCCCTTCGGGCTATCCCTTGCTCGCTCCAGTGCTCGGCGGCATCCAAGGGGTTCAATAAAAATCCGCACTCTATTTCAATGTGACAGAATTAATCGCTTAATTGAGTGTAAGTGGCATAAGCAACACATCGGGAAAGAGCTTGCCAGAAATTCAGATCGGCTTGCGATGCTTGAAAATGCATCATTGCTTTCTCACGTTCGCGGCTCTCCTCGAGAGCCCAATATTCAAGGCCAGAAAAATCAGGTGCATAGCATCAATTTGCATGTGCAATAGCATTTCGGAATCTACGGATTGAAACCTGAGTCAGGAAGCGCACAGGATAGGCGGCCTTCTTGGGCAGCCCCGCGTTTCGGGGGAGTGGTTTTGGTGACTTTTGCCGAAACAAAAGTCACCTGTCGTGCGGGGGCGGAACCCCGCAATCACATTTCTTGATTATTCCCGCGCAAAAATCTGCGATGTATCCCGAAATGCCTTGAATTCCAATGCATTGCCGCCGGGGTCTTTGAAGAACATGGTTGCTTGTTCACCCACCTGGCCCTGGAAGCGGATGCCGGGTTCGATGACGAATTTGACACCTGCGGCTTTCAGCTTGTCGGCGAGGGCATGCCAGTGGTCCCATTCCAGGATCACGCCGAAGTGGCGTACCGGCACGTCTTCGCCGTCCACCGGGTTGGTGGCGGTGTCGCGTTCGGGTGGCGCAAGGTGCGCCACGATCTGGTGGCCGAAGAAATCGAAGTCAATCCAGCGATCCGACTCGCGCCCGGTGGCGCAGCCGAGCAGTCCCGCGTAAAAGCTGCGTGCTTCCTCCAGGTCCTGCACCGGAAACGCCAGATGAAATGGCGGGCGGTTATTCATGAGGTTTATTTCCCTGCTATTCTGGAATCATTGTTGGTTGTGGGAGCGACGGTCTCCGTCGCGATTATCGCGGCCGGGACGGCCGCTCCCACCCAGTACCCATTCCTCATACCCAATTCCTGGGTTTGAGAAATTTCTCATACAGTTCCGCTTCCGGCGAATCCGGTTCCGGTTTCCAAGCGTACTCCCAGCGCACTTCGGGCGGCAGCGACATGAGGATGGATTCGCTGCGGCCGCCGGACTGCAGGCCGAACAGCGTGCCGCGGTCGTAGACCAGGTTGAA
>JAGWNO010000071.1 GCA_028871235.1 Gammaproteobacteria bacterium | reverse complement strand
CAATATCTCCTGCTGATTTTAACATTCCCGTCGAATCATTCGCCGTCAGGTCAAGGTCCGGCGCAGTCTGTGCCATAGGGACTCATGTTGAGCGGACTGCAAGGGGACCCGGAAAGTCTTTTCACTGCTGCCATGACGCAGATCCGCCACCAGTATCCCGCGGGCCCCGGCATGGGCAATGACGCGCAAGTTGAGCAGATTACGGCCTTTCTTGAGTTCACCGAGCCAGCTGACGCGGCGCTCGCCGGGGTGCCCTTCGATCTCGATGCCCTGTGGCAGGGAAACCGTGAAACGCACATCGCGGATGGTATTACCCGCATTGAAGGCCAGCCGCACGGTGGTATCCGCGTCACTCCGCAGGATGATTCCGCCGTTGTTCACCAGGTAGCCCGCATTTTCCGGCGCGAGCCGCTGGATACCGAGACCGACACCGATACCCAACACGAAAGTGGCGGCGATTGCCCAGATTGCGGCGCTACGCCGATGCCGGCGCTGGTCCGTGGCATAAACATTGGTCAATACCCGTTGGGAGAATTCGGCGGGCACGGCTGGCGGGAGGGTATCATGCAGTGCCCTGGACAAGCGCCGATTCACTTGCCAGTCACGCCGGCAACCGGAACAAGCTTCGAGATGCGCGCGTACGGCCGGCGGCGGCTGATCTTCCATATCTCCAGCCAGACAGATTGCCAGCAATGTATTGCAGGTATCGCAGTTCATATTTCAGGTGCCTCATGCAGTAACACGCTGATTCCCTGCGCAGGGGTCCCTCCCTCCAACAGCGTCCTGAGCTTGCGCCGGGCGCGGAATAGCCGGGATTTGACGGTGCCTAGGGGGAGGGCGAGGAGTACGCATAACTCGTTCAGGGTATGCCCTTCCATGTCATGCATGACCAGGATCGCGCGGTGCTCCCTGCCCAGCAGATAGAGTGAAGACACGATTCTTTCCCGGACTGCATCGGACTGCGCCAGCCGTTCCGGATCCTCCTTGAGTGAACCTTCACTCTCAAGCAATTCATCCCAGGGAACCTCATGGCGATTGTGTAACGGGGTGTGCCGTTCCCGGCGCCACTGATCCACGAACAGGTTATGCAATGCCCGTGTGAGCCAGAAACGGGGGTTGTCCATCTGCCCAAGCCGGTCGTATTTGCGGTAGAGCCGCAGCAACAGTTCCTGCACCAGATCCTCGGCATCCTGTGGATGTCCGGTGAACCGGTAGGCGGTTCGATAGAGTGGATCCAGATGCGGACCCACCAGGGCTGTGAAACGCCTTTGGCGGTCAACAGCCTTTCCCATCGCGGTTTTGAGTGAAATCACCTTCATCATGGTACAGACGTTTTTCGGGTGGGGAAGGGTCCATTCTGCCGGTATGCGGTGCCGCCGGGCGTACCCATGTGGTGGGGCGAACAGGCCCCCAAGGGGGTTGTACCGGGGTTTACCGCCACAGGCCAGTATTGAAGGTGACGGCAAACACACCGGCCCGCGTCACAGTTTGTTAAAACATCTGCAGCGGACAAAGACTTTCAGAACGGCGGCCCCTGGTGTTGTCTGGCTCCACAAGGGTCTGCCGGTATCAATACAGGGCGCGGAAACGCAGGGTGTGCGGGATCTGCCGGATGTCCGTGATCACGGCTTCGGAGTAATTCTTGTCGATGTCGGTGATGACGTAGCCGATACGTTCGTTGGTCTTGAGATACTGGCCGAGGATATTGGTGCCGTGGGCAGCGAGCGTCTGATTTATGCGTGCCAGGATGCCGGGCACGTTCTCATGCACGTGGATGAGCCGGTGGGCATCCGCCTGGGGCGGCAGGCGCAGCGCCGGAAAGTTGACGCTGTTCTCGGTGGAGCCGGTGTTGATGTAATCGATGATGCGGTTACTGACGAAGTGGCCGATATCCTGCTGGGCTTCCAGCGTGCTGCCGCCGATATGCGGTGTAAGCAGGGCGTTGGGCAGTTTGCGCAGCGGATGGTCAAACGCTTCGCCGTTGGCGCGCGGCTCCTCGGGAAACACATCCACCACCGCCCCGCGCAGGCGGCCGGATGCGAGCTGCTCGTAAAGTGCTTCCAGGTCAACCACATGGCCGCGGCTCAGATTCAGGAATACGGCGCCGGGCCGCATGCGCGCGAATTCGGGAGCACCTATGAGATTGGTGTTTTCCTTGCGGCCGTCCACATGCACCGTGACTGCGTCCGAGATGTCCAGCACTTCGTTCAGCGAGCCGCATTTCTGTGCCCTGCCAAGCGCAAGTTTTTCCGCCACATCGTAGAAACACACTTCCATGCCCAGCGATTCCGCCAGCACCGAGAGCTGCATGCCGATGTTGCCGTAGCCGATGATACCGAGGCGCTTGCCGCGGACTTCGTGAGCGCCCTTTGCGGATTTGTCCCACGTGCCCCGGTCCATCAGGCGCATCTTTTCGGGGATGCCGCGCATCAGCAGGATGACCTCGGCGAGGGCCAGTTCCACCACCGAGCGGGTGTTGCTGAAGGGCGCGTTGAATACCGCTATGCCGCCGCGCTCGCAGGCAATCAGGTCAATCTGGTTGGTACCGATGCAGAAGGCGCCCACGGCCAGCAGGCGTTTCGCCGGTGCCAGCACCTTTCCCGTGAGCTGGGTCTTGGAGCGGATGCCGAGGATGGCCACGTCGGTGAGCCGCTCCGCCAGCGCGGCGCCGTCGAGGCTGCCAGGAATCGTTTCCACCGCGTAACCCTCCTGCCCAAAGGCGGCCAGCGCATCGGCATGGATGTTTTCCAGCAGCAGCACCTTGAGGCGGTTTTTGGGGTAGGACACCGCGCCGCGGAAGCCGCAGTCGTACAGCACCTCGTCGAAACTGGGCGCCACGCGTTCCGCGATTTGCACTACTCGCTCGCGCCGCACGTTCTCGGTGAAGGCGTAGAAACGCCGGGCAGCGCCGGCCCGGTAAATCTCGTAATCGCTCCAGCCGTCCCCCACCGCCACCACCTCGCCGGGCAGCTTGAGGGAGGCGACGACTTTCGGTTTGCCGCCGTCCTCGCTGAGCGGGTTGCGCCAGTCGCAGCCATCCACGTAACCCTGGCTGTCGAAAGTAAGGCTGTTGGCGTGCACGTGAGAGGCACGCAGGCCCAGGCTTTCCGCCACCGGTACCACCAGTTCACGGAAGCCGCTGGTGACCACGTGGATGCGTTCGGCGTGAGCGCTCAGGAACGCACGGTTGCGGACGAAGGACGGGGAAATTTCGTTTTTGAGACGCGCGATCAATTGCGGCAGCAGCTCGCGATGCACATGCAGGATCTTGAGACGTTCCGCCAGGGCCGTACGAAAATCCAGCTTACCGTCCATAGCGGCGTCGGTAAGCATCCTGATCCGTTCTTTCACGGCGGTGCTGTCGGGCAGGAAGCCAGCCATCACTTCGAGGGTTTCGACGCGCACCAGGGTGCTGTCGAAATCAAGGATGAAGTACACAGCGGTAGGCATGGGGGACGGCCGGTTGATGACCCCATGTTACCCCGACTCAGGTCCGCGCCGATACGCGTTCTCCGGCGAAGCCGCGCTGATGCCGGTTTGGAGTCGTGGAATCCCGGCCCAGCAAATATGCATATGGGGGCGCAATGGATGATGGGCCGGCTCAGCGGCCGGGCAGGCGCCGCTGATCAATCCGTGGAGAGCGTGATATCGCCGTTGCCGGTCCCGGTTTCCGCCTGTATGCGATGGCGGGACTCATGTATCAGCAGGACATCGTGTTTTGTCTTATCCGCGGACGGCGGTCACAGTGTTATTGCGAACCGGTTCAGTACCGTTCAATAGAACCCCCACACCAGCTTCACCACCGCGGTGTTGCCGGTGATGGTCTGCTGGCCCTGGAACAGGTTAGGGTTGAGCGTCAGGCCGTGGTTCCACACCACGTACAGCACGCGGTCCGGCTGGATATTCCATTGCAGGATGGCGTTCTCCGACACGTTGCGGCTGATGTCGTTGTACTGGGTGAGGGTGGAGACGGTGAGATCCGGCGTAAAGGAGTAGCCGAGGTTGAGTTCGGACACGCGCACGATGCCGTTGCCCTGGGGGGTGTAAATCCAGAGAGCTCCCGATAACAAGGTCGCTGTGAAATGCCCGCCGGGCGCGGCCCAGGATATGTTCGGGAAGAAGTCATGGTAGTGGCCGTTGTAGAGATCTCCGATTTCACCATTGAATCCAAAAACCAGCGGATTCGAACTCGGCGAATTCATATTGATATGGCTGGTGATGAAGTGGTAGCTGCCCGCCGGGATGGTTACGCCCGGAACGATCGCATACGGCGCGGCCAGCATTTCATGATTCGTGCTGATTTGGGTGTTCCACTGCCAGCCGGTCTGGGTGGTGAATTGCAGCGGATTGAATGACCAGTCGTCACTCTGGACGCGGTTGTCGAGACCGGTGACGTAATACCAGTTGGCGTTGAAGAAAAACTGCCGCACCCAGGAGAAGCTGCTAATGGCCGCCGGCCGCGGCTGATAGGTGACATCCGCGGAAATCTGCTTGGTGCCGGGGCGCTGTATGAAACCAAGCGCCGGGTTCAGGGCGTCGCCGTAGAAATTGTAATTGAGGTCCGCGTACCACAGGTCATTGGGGTATTCGAGGTCGAAGCCGTAGCCATTGGGCCTGCCGGCGGGCACGTCGCTGCCGCCGGAACGCGCCGCCCAGCCGGACACATTCAGGTTCTTGTCACCGCCCAAGGTGGACGTGCTCCAGGTGCTGTCGAAGGAGGTGAGGGTGTTCGTGCCCTGGCCGGTGGGGTCGCCGTGGGTCACGAGCGTACCCACGCGCCATTGGCTGTTGATGTTGTAGGACGCCCGGCCGGCGAACAGATTTGTGCCGTTGGAAACACCCGTACCGGCCATCTGGGTATCCAGCAGGCCCAGCGTCCAGCCGTCGGTATGGCCCAGGAGTTTCACGCCTTCATTCAACGGGACGGTCTGGCCGTTAATGAGCCCGATGCTGCGTGAATAGAATGGAATGAAGTTCTGGCCCAGGTTATGGCTGAAGGTAAAGATATTGGCGCCCTCCAGGAAGAAGGCGCGGGTTTCCGGGATGGACTGCGGATAGGGAGAAGCATTCAGCTGCAGGGAATTGGCCTGGGCTTCGGAAAAATCCGTATGGTAGGTGAAGCGGCCTGCCAGTTCCGGGGTGAAGTTGTACTTGAGATCGAAGCCGGTCCAACTGGCGGTGTCGTGCTTGCTGTCGTTGTATTCAGTGACAACGTAAGGGTCGAATTCCAGGCCGCTGCCCTGGCTGAGGCCCTGGATGCCCGTGAGCGCGCCTTCCCATTGCAGGTTCGTAGGCGAGGCATTCAGGTTGATGCCGGACCACGCCAAGGTCAATTGATCGCGGGGTACGTAGCGGCTGACGTTGAAACCCCAGACGCCGTTCTGGTTGTTGAATTGCAGGCTCTGGGTGTCAATGCGTATCTCCGCGGTCCAACCGCCGGCGGTGCGCTTGACCGCCGCCTGCCAGTAGCCGTTCCAACTGTAGTCCACCGTGGGGGTGTTGCTGTTGGAATTGTGATAACCGGGCGAGATCAGGCCGTCGGCCATGGCTCCGCCGGCATTCACCTGGAATACGTAGGCAAGTTTCTTCTGGCCGAAGGTGTCCAACACGATCATCACGTTGTCATCACTGGATTGGTCGGCATCACGTTGGAGCGTGTGCACGACGATTTTCGATGGGTCCGGATCATCGCAGACGATGCCGAAATAGAGGTGCCGCGCGCCGCGCAGGATGCGCACCGTGGTGATGAAGGGCGTGGGCGCGCCGGGATGCGGATTCTGCTGGGTGAGCGTGATGACCGGCGCCATGCGCCAGACTGGCTCGTTGGGGGCACCGTCCACAATGATGTCGCCGGTCTTGACGCCGACGGCGATCATGGGCGCCTGCGGCTGCGCGGCATGTGCGGTGCCTGCCGCCAGCAGTGCGGCGCAAATCGAAGACAAAACGGGCCTGTTGAGGCTGAACATGACGTTCCTCGGCATAGATGAATCAGATTGGGAAAACAGGGCGCGGGTTCAGGCCCGCGCGGGCAGCGGCGTGCTTATGGCGGCGAAGTGCAGTGCAGGGTGTTCAGGAACATGGCAATCTTCATAATACTCAGTTGGAAGGACAGGCCGGCAACCGCACGCCGGCCGGCGCAGCACCGGGGAATTTCTCGGGCATCACGCCTTGTACGCCGTGGATCACCGCGCTGTCGCTCACGTACAGTTTCCCAGGTCTCTCGAACGTTATCGAACCGGTTACGCTTGCATGGGGTCCAACCACCATGACTGGCGGACGGCCGGTGTCAGACGAATCGAATTCCGGTTTCTTGGCAGTGACATCTCCATTCACAGTCAGGAGATCGCCGTCCACGACGGCATCGGCGCCGATGGTGATATCACCGTTCACAGTGCTTTCCCCATTTGCCCAATGTGCATTGGCGGGCACCGAGATGCTCTTCGTAATATCACAGCCAGCGAACAGACAGGTGCCCAGCAGCATGCTGGATGCGAATCCCGGATAAATTGCTTTCATCGGTCAAAGCTCCTGATTCACTGGATTATCGCTTCAGGATGACGTCACCGCTGCCGGTATGGATCTGGCCGGTTGCCTTGGCAGTACCGATGTCACCGCTGAAGCTGTCATCACTGGCGGTCACGTTATTGACGCCGGGCCAGTGCACCTCGATGTCGCCGCTGCCGGTGGTGATATCCAGATGCACTGCGGGTGGCTGGCTGGTAATCAGCGTGATATCACCGCTGCCGGCCCGGAGATTGAAGTCACTCATGCCCGAGAGGTCGCCATTCAACGTGATGTCGCCGGAACCGGTGTGGACGGCGGTACCGCCATGTGCCTTGATACCGGTAAGGTGGATATCACCCGAGCCCGCGCGCAGGTTCAACGCGCCGCTCAGTCCATCCAGTACCACGTCGCCCGAACCGGTCACAGTCTCGAGCGTGTCGCCTTGCAGATTGCCACCGCTGACATCGCCCGAGCCGGTATGGATATTGAGATTGCCCTTCACATCCCTGACAGCCACATCGCCGGAACCGGTGTGTACCACCGTCGCGCCATCCTGATTCGCGATACCGATGTCACCGCTGCCAGTGTCTATGTTGAGATTGCCGGTAACTTGATTGACTTGCATATCGCCACTGTCGGAGTGCAGACCCAGATTATTCTTAACATTCAATACCTTGATGAAGCCGACGTAGTTGGTGAGATCGGCGCTGGCACCGGCCGGCAGTTTGATGGCTACATCCACATGCAGGGGTGCGCCGTCACCGCTGTTCTGATGAATACGTACGCGGTGACCCTGGTAGCTGAGATCGGACGTGCTCTGCACGCAGAAGATACCGAGGATGCAGCCGCTGCTCAGTTGCCGGTCGCCGCGCCCGTCATAACGGTAGCTGTCATACTGGTCCACGGGATAGTCCACATGCACGCTTACCCGGTTACCGGCGGTCTCCACCGACAGTTTCACGGTCTGCGTCAGCGCCTCGGCGGCAGCACGGTCCTTGCCGCCGGCCACCACCGTGGCGGTGACTTCCAGCGTGCCGCCGCCGGGGGAGACGGTCATGCGGCCCACGAGGTTCTGCACCTCAACGGTGCTGCCCGCTGCGATGGCTATGCTGCGGGTCAGGGTGTGGGTGGCGGTGTCGGCCAAGGCCTGGCCTGCCAGCCCCAAGGCGATGAGAGCCGGCAGCAGGGAAAGCTTGGACAGGCAGGCGAGTAGTGAGGAGCGCATGACATCTCTCCTGGGGACGCGTGTGGGTTGGCGGTTTGAGTGTTGGTGTATTATCTTACTATAACACTTAAGCCAGACTTTGCAAGAGCACCAGTGGTAACTTACAGGGCCCTTGTCCCTCTAAAGGGACGGTCCCCAACCCCGGTTAAAACCGTTTTTTGTGCAGTGGAGAATTGCCCATGAAACCTGCCTGCTGGTTGTTTCTCACCCTCGCATTGCCCCCCTTGGCATGGGCCGCACCGGAGGCTGTACCGCCCCAGGAGCACCCGGCATTGCGCGAGATAGCTGGTGCGGTAAGCGCCGAACATCTGCGCAGCCTGGATGAAAAGCTGGTGGGCTTTCACACGCGGCATACGCTCTCCAGCACCACTTCGCCCACCCGGGGGATCGGCGCCGCGCGCCGTTGGGTGAAGGCTCAGTTCGAGGGGATCTCAAAAAACTGCGGCGGATGTCTGCAGGTGATTACACCCTCCCAAGTGGTTACCGGTCCGGGAATCCCCGAACCCACGGAAGTCATGGATGTAGTGGCTATCCAGAAGGGCACGACTGATCCCAGCCGCTATATCGTCATGACCGCGCACCTGGATTCGCGGGTGGCGGACATCATGAATTCCACCGCCAATGCCCCCGGCGCCGACGACGACGGCTCCGGGGTATCGGCCGTCCTTGAAACCGCGCGGGTGCTGTCGAAGTACAAATTCAATGCCACCATCGTGTACTCCGCCGATTCCGGCGAGGAGCAGGGGCTGTACGGCGGCAAGATCATCGCCCGGCACGCGAAAGCGCACGGCTGGAACGTGGAAGCCGACATCAACAACGACATGATCGGCAACAGCCAGGGCTCCGATGGGGTAATGGACAACATCCAAGTGCGGGTGTTTTCCGAGGGCATCAGCCCCAATGTCACGCCCGCCGAGATCAAGTATCTCTACTACCACGGCGGCGAGGTGGACTCGCCCGCCCGACAGCTGGCGCGTTACATGGCGGTGCTGTGCCAGCAGTACGTGCCGGATCTCAAGGTCATGCTCATGTACCGCGACGACCGCTTCGGCCGCGGTGGCGACCAGATGGAATTCGACGCGCTCGGTTATCCGGCGGTGCGGGTCACCGAGGCCCACGAGAATTTCACCCGCCAGCACAACGACGTCAAGATGATTGACGGCGTGCAGCACGGCGATCTGCTTTCGGGTGTGGATTTTACCTACGCCCGCAAGATTACCGCGCTGGACGCCATCACGCTCGCCTCGCTTGCCTGGGCGCCAGCGCCGCCCTCGGGCGTGGAGATCACGGGCGCAGTCACGCCCAATACCACGGTGAGCTGGAAGCCGATTCCGGGCGCGGCCGGCTATCGCGTCTACTGGCGCGACACCACCGCGCCGCTCTGGACCCATTCCGAGTACGTGGGCGATGTGACTCGGCACGAACTCCGGGACATCAGTATTGACAATTATTTCTTCGGCGTGGCGAGCGTCTCGCAGGATGGCTTCGAGTCACCGGTGGTGTTCCCTGGCCCGGGGGGTGTTTTCTGATTGCTGTCGCCTGATTACATCGCCTGAAACAACGCGATCGCTATCAGCAGTTCACCGACCACGCCCACGACGAAGCTGAGCGTACGCAACACCGGGATGCCGGCGGTGTAGATGATGTAATGGGCGAGCCGCGCCCAGAAATACAGTTGACATCCCAGGATGGTCAGATGATCGCTGACCCTGGCGAACTGCGCTGCCGTCACCAGGGCGGCGAACACCACCAGGTTCTCCACGGCGTTGGTATGGGCACGCATGGCCCGCTGCGCCCAAGCCGACTGTGGCGTGTCGTCGGGACTCGGGTTCTGCATGGAACCCACGAGTCCGCGCACGCGGACACGGTCGAGGATATAAGGCAGGAACAACAGTCCCGTCATCATGGCGGTGATGGCCAGCCAGAAGATTTCCGGTTTCATGTGTGGTTACTCCCTGCAACGTCTGTTTAGTCGGACAATTCAGAGCCGCTGATAAATTCGCACTTGATATTAAGCTTCTTCTGAATGGAAAGCACATAGCAGCGGCTGCGACAGACTGTTGCACAGTTACACGCGGAAACCGGCGTGTCTTGGGGTAAGTGCATGATGCGTGGTAGGATTGCGCGTAAGCGTACGGCGGCGAAGCGTGCCGGCATCGCCGCCGGGGAAGTCGCAGCGGGCGGTGCCGGAGTCTGGCATGAACAGCGTATCGCCGACGAACAGAGCATCGCCGATCCGGTAGCTGACGCTGTCGCTGGTGTGGCCGGGGGTGGCGGCGACGTCGGCGGGCATGCCGCCGACCGTGAAGGCCTCGCTGTCGTTGAACTGATGGTCGAAGGGCGCGCCATCGGCGATGAAGTCCGCTTCGAGATGAAGTGCCTGCTTGAAATGCGACCGCACCGCGCGGATCCCGCTGCCGATGCGACCACCCAGTGCCCGCTGCAGGTGCGGCGCGGCCGAGAGATGATCGGCATGGGCATGCGTTTCGAGGATCCACTCGAGGTGCAGGCCTGCGCCGCGCACATGGGCGATGATGGCCTCGGCAGAGGCGGTCGCCAGCGTTCCGGAGGGGTAATCGAAATCGAGTACCGGGTCGATCACCGCGGCTGCCGGGGTCGCTGACCACATAGCTCCAGGTCGAGCTGGC
>JAGWNO010000070.1 GCA_028871235.1 Gammaproteobacteria bacterium | reverse complement strand
GGCGGCCGCGCGCGGCTCAGTTTTCCAGGTGGTACTCAATGAAGGCGGAATCCTTCAGCTGGCTCAGCCACTGCTGCAGTATCTCCTCGGATTTACGCGTGAAGATTGCATCGTAGGCCTTGTTCTGGAGGTATTGCTGGGTCTGATCCACCTGCCGCCGTCCCAGTACCTGCACGATGTGCCAGCCATACTGGCTCTTGAACGGCTCGCTGATCTGGCCCACCTGCAGTTTATCCATCTGTGCCTGGAATTCGGGCACCGTCGCACCCGGGTCGAGCCAGCCGAGATCACCGCCGTTGCTGGCGGAACCCGGGTCATTCGAGTATTCCTTGGCGAGCTTGGCGAAATCACCGCCTGCCAGTATCTGTTTGCGCAGTTCCGCCAGTTTCGCCTGCGCCTGGGCGTCGGTCATGAGAGCGCCCGGGCGGATGAGGATGTGACGCGCATGGGTCTGGGGCACAATCACCTTGTTGTCGATACTTTTCACCGCGTACAGCTTCACGATATGGAAACCGCTGGGACTCGGGATGGGCTCGGAGATGCTGTCCGGCTTCATCTTCCGGACGGTATCGGCGAAGATGGTGGGCAGTTCCGAGCCCTTGAGCCAGCCAAGCTCACCGCCCTTGAGGGCCTGTTGTCCGTTCGAGTCCGCCACCGCGGTGGCGGCGAAGTCCGCACCTTTCTCCAGTTTGTCGTAGATGGTCTGGGCTTTCTTGCGTGCCGCCGCCACCTGCTCGGGAGTGGGATCCGCCGGTGTTGCCACCAGTATCTGCGCCAGGTGGTATTGGGTGTCGGCATCGCCATTGGCCGCGTCGGCCTGGATCTGCGCATCCACCTCGCGCGGGGTGATGTGCATCTGGTCGTTCACCACCTGTTGTTCCAGGTTATGGATGATGATCTGGTCGCGCAGCTCCTGGCGGAAGTCAGCATAATCGATGCCTTGCTCGCTGAGCTTGGCAGGGAACTGGCTGAGGGTCACACCGTTACGTTCGGCGATGCGGCTGATCGCCTGGTTAAGCGCATCGTCGCTCACACTGATGCCATGATCCGCCGCCGTCTGCAATTCCAGGCGGGTCGTCACCATCTCGTCCAGCACCTGTTTGCGCAACACGTCTGCCGGCGGCAACTGGGTATTGCGCGCCTGCAACTGCTTGGTGATCTGCGCGACGCGCCGCTCGAGCTCGCTCCTGAGGATGACATCGTCATTCACCACGGCGACGATGCGGTCCAGCAGCACGCCGGTGGACGAGGCCTTGGCTATTGCGGCGGCGGTGGCGGTGGCCGCCGCCGGGGCGGGGTTCATCACCGCCGCTGCGCTGGCCACGGGCCCGGCAGGGTGGGTCGGCCTGGAAGCGCAGCCCTGAGCGATGACCAGCGTCGCGGCCAGGGCCGCCAGATAGCGGGGAACGTGTTTCAGCATGAATCGGGAACCTTGTTCAATAAGGTTGGGAGGGATCCGAGTAGCCTAGGATACCATTTTGCAGAAAGTCATCGAGGTGTCGGCCGAGGGTGGCGAGACCCTTGAGCTGCAACTGGAAGAAGATCGCGGTGTTGGCCTGGCCCGTCTGGGTGATGAAGCGGCGATGCACCACCTGGAAGGTCCAGCAGCAGCTGTCGTATTCGAAACCCGCGAAATTCTCCAGCGTCACGTGATTCTGTATATCGTAGTTCCAGCGGCCCACCATGCTCCAGTGGCTGGTCAGCGGCCAGGCGAACGACAGGTCGGTCTGCCTGAGCGCCAGATTGCGGTTGTACCGGTAAGCCAGGTTCACCACCTGGCGGTAGCCCGGGTGGTATTGCACGCCGACCGAGCCCAGGTCCGTCTGGCGCGTGGCCGGGTTCCACTGCTGGCCGTAGGAAGTGGACCAGTCATCGTCGAAATTGAGGGTGAGCTCAGCGACGATGTCCGAGAACAGGTTGGTCTGCGGCGCGACACCCGGCAGCTGCACATAACGGTCGCGGAAGTAGCGTATCTGACCGATGTCCGCTTCCAGAAGTTCCGTGCCGCTGGCGGTATCCAGCAGCCGGCTGGTGAGCGCATAGCTCAACTGATTGGCGTCCCCCTGGCGGTCGGCGCCGTAGAAGCGGTTATCGCTGAACAGCTGCAGGAAGCTGAAATCCGGTTGCACCGTATCGAAGATCGGAATCTGCGACTGGTCGCGGTTGGGTACATACAGGTAGAACAACCGCGGTTCCAGCGTCTGCTCATAGCTGCCGTCGCCCACCGCGCGATCCAGGAACAGGCCGCTGTCGAGACTGACGATCGGCGTGACGCGCGACAGCCGTGCGTTCATGCCGGACGGCAGGTTCTGATTGAGGTCGTATGCGGTGATGCGCAGCGCCGTGGTGGGCGTGAAGTAGAAGCCGGAATCGCCGAAGGTGTAGCTGGCGCTGGGTTTCAGGTCGGTGCGCAACGCGCCGATGCGCGCATCTTGCTGGAACTGCACGGCTTCCGCATTGAGACCATATTGCGGTCCGCCGGCGCTGGCAGCGCTCTGCCAGGTGAACAGCGCCTGCGGCAGGCGTTTGTAGGGATATTGGCTGGGGAGGATGGACGGGTCCACCACCTGCCACTCCTGCACTTGGGTGAGAAAGCTCCAGTCCCGTTGCCCGTAACTCAGCTGCAGATGGCGCTCCTGGGTGGTGGTGGCGATGGTGGCGAGGCTGTCTCCAAGATCCTGGAAGTACAGATTATCCGATACCCAGTTATAAGCCGTGTTGAAATTCCAGCCGCTGACGAATGCCGTATTGTTGTTGAAACTGAGCCACCCGCGTTCGCGGCCGGCGAGTTTATCGTGGGGCAGATAGCTGAGATCAATCTGTCCCCTGCTGGCAGCGCTGAGGTAGCGTAACTCGCCACCCAAGTCCACACCGCGCTTGGTTATGATGCGCGGCGCCAGCGTGGCGTCGTAGTTGGGCGCAAGATTCAGATAATAGGGCGTGCTCAGGTCGGTGCCGGTGAAAGTGGAATAGCCGAATGACGGCGCCAGGAAACCGGATTTGCGGTCATCGTTCAGCGGAAAGTTGATGTACGGTGTCCAGAAGATCGGCACGCCGAAAAAATCGATGGTGACGTCGTGGCCGACGCCGGTGCTGGTGGACTGGTCCAGTTCCAGGTCCCGGGCATTGAGCATCCAGTCGCGGTGTCCCACCGGACAGGTGGTGTAACGCACATCGCTGAGCAGGCTGTGGTTCTTGTCCAGCGCCCGCAGCAGCTTCGCCGTGCCGCGGCCATGGCGCTCCGGCAGCCAGAATTCAGCGTACTCGAACACGCCACTGGCATTGTTGAAGTTGTAATCCGCCTGTCTGCCCCGCAACGCGATGTTGGAGGAGCTGTAGCGCACATCACCGACTGCATGGGTGTCGCCGCTGGCGGCGTCGTAGCGCATACGGTCAGCACGCAGCCATTGGCCGCCCTGCTGCGCCTGCGCATTGCCGCTGAGCAGCGACAGGCCATGCGTGTATCCGTCCAGTTCATCGGCACTCACGCGCGTGGGCGGGCTGGCGGTGCCGGCCTGCGGAGCCGGGTTATGGGCTGGTGCCGGCGATGGGGGCAGAGGCGGACACAGCCCCCACTGGTTATAGCCGATGGTTCCGGGCGGTGTATCGGCGAACAGCGGCGGGGTGACCAGCAGCGTGGCTGCGAACAGGAGCGCGCGGCTGCAGTACACCTCGGGACTCCTCAACCGGTATAAAACGCGGCGTACAATCGCACACTTTAATATCAGGTTCAAACCGGGGGCGGGATGGCATCGGTCAGGTCCGAAGAACTGCAGGCCTGGGTGGCGCAGGCGCTGCGGGAGACGCTGGTGACGCTGGAGCCGGCATCGGCGGATGCCAGTTTCCGGCGCTATTTTCGCGTCCAAAGCCGCAGCCGGTCCTGCATCGTGATGGATGCACCGCCGCCCCGGGAGGACTGCCGGCCGTTCGTGCGCGTCGCCGGCCTGCTGCGGGACGCGGGCGTACATGTCCCAGAGGTGCTGGCTCAGGATCTGTCGAGAGGATTCCTGCTGCTGACCGATCTCGGCCGGCGGACCTATCTCGAGGTGTTGAACGCGGACAACGCCGATGCATTGTTTGCTGATGCGCTGGCCGCGCTCATCAAATGGCAGCAGGCCAGTCAGCCAGAAGTGCTGCCACCCTATGATCGCGCATTGCTGCGGCGGGAATTGCAGCTGTTCCCGGAGTGGTATGTGGGCCGCCACCTGCAACTCACGCTCACGTCCGCCGAACAGGAGACGCTGGCAAGCGTGTGCCGGCTGCTGGAAGACAGTGCCTTGGCCCAGCCGTGCGTGTACGTGCATCGCGATTACATGCCGCGCAACCTGATGGTGAGCACCCCCAATCCCGGTGTGCTGGATTTCCAGGATGCGGTTTACGGCCCCATCACCTATGACGTGATGTCCCTGTTCAAGGACGCCTTCATCTCCTGGGAGGAGCAGCAGGTACGCAACTGGAGCCGGCAGTATTGGGAGCAGGCGCGGAGCTCGGCCCTGCCGGTGCCGGATGATCTGGCGGAGTTCCAGCGGGCTTTCGATTGGATGGGAGTGCAACGGCATCTCAAGGTGCTGGGGATTTTCGCGCGCATCAGCCACCGCGACGGCAACCCCGGCTATCTCAAGGACGCACCGCGCTTCATGCAATACCTGCGCGCCACCGGCCGGCACTACAAGGAATTCACGCCGCTCCTGAAACTACTCGACGCGCTGGAGCAACGCGCCCAACAGGCTGGGGGCGTGGCATGCAGGTAATGATCCTTGCCGCAGGCAGAGGCGAGCGCCTGCGGCCACTCACCGACACTACGCCCAAGCCGTTGCTGCAAGTCAAAGGTCAGCCGCTCATCGTGCATCATCTGCGGCGCCTGTGTGCCGCCGGCTTTACCGAGGCCGTCATCAATGTTTCCTGGCTTGGCGACATCATCAAGGATCATCTCGGTGATGGCTCTGAGCACGGCATACGGATCCGGTATTCCGATGAATCGCAGGGCGCTCTTGATACCGGCGGCGGCATCTTCCGGGCCCTGCCGCTGCTCGGCGAGCAGCCTTTCCTGGTGGTGAATGGCGACATCTACACGGATTTCCCCTTCGCGAGCCTGCAATCCACGCTCCAGGACGGCGATTTGGCCCATCTGGTGATGGTCCGGAACCCCGCTGATCACCCGCAGGGCGATTTCCATCTGTCGTCCGCCGGCCGTCTGCATGCCGCCGGCGCTCCGTGCCTCACTTACAGCGGCATCGGCGTCTATCATCCACAGTTCTTCAGGCACTGCGCACCGGGCAGGTTCCCGCTGCTGCCCTGGCTGCAGAAAGCGCTGCGCGCCGGGGTGGTGTCCGGGCAACTGTATAACGGATTATGGACTGATATCGGCACCCCCCAGCGGCTTGATGCGCTTAAATGAAACTCGCCGGGCTGGGGTTTGGGATGAACACGGGCGGTCAGTGACCGCCTTATCCCTGCTTCCCGGCCGGTGAATCCGGAACTGCTGACGCGGGCAGCGCGGCGCTTGCGGCCTAGAACTGCCGCGCCAGTGTACCGACCAGGGGCGGGGTATTTAAACCCAGTACGATCAACGCGCTGCTTGATACCGGGTAGATCACGACATTTGAGGTGGTCCCGCCGTTGGTAATCAGGGTGGCGGTGCCGCGGAAGGCTGTGCTGAAAGTGTAGGTACCGGTGGTTGAAAGTGCGCCTGATAACGTCCCGTTATTGTTCTGTACCTGCGAGCCGCTCAGGTTGCCCGCGCCGTCCAGCAATACCGTACCCACGGCCGCAGCAGGCGGGGTGGCGCCATTCGTACCCGCCAGCTGCAGGCCGTAAGTGCCGCTGAAGGAAGCGGTCGTGAAGCCGCCGCTCTGGGTAAAAAGCGAACCCGCGGCATTGATGCCGGCATCCGTGGTGAGCACCACGGCCGCCGTAGGGGATACCAGGTAGAACGCATAATTGGTGGTGCCGCTGGTACCAGTGAGCGTGAAGCTGCCGCGGCCTGTTGCGCCGGGGACGGTGAAGCTGCCGGTGAGTGTGGCGCTGGAAGCGGCATTGCCGCCGCTGTTGACGTCCATGCTGCCGCTCTGCAGTCCGCCGCTGACAGTCGTATTAGTGCTGAATTGGCCCGCCACCCCGTAACCCGCGGTACCTTCCACGCCGCCGGCGGAGAATACGTAGCTGCCGACAAGGGTGGTGGTGGAAGTCAGGCCCTGCTGCTGGAAGACTCCCCCGCTCAGGTGTCCCGAAGAGTCAGTCTCGATGAACTGCAGATGGCTGGAGGAGACGATATAGAAACTGTAGTCGCGTGTCCCGGCCGCATCGGTGAATACCGCCGTGCCGCGGCTGTTGCTGCCGATGCTGTAGGTGCCGCTGAACGGCTGGTTTGACTCGGCACCCGCCGCGTTGACGTCTTCCGTCCCGGAAGCGAGGGTGGTGGAGCCATTGGTCACGAACTGGCCGATGATGTTCAGGGGTTTTCCGGCTTGGTCGCTGCCGGTGAAGCTCAGCACATACGGCGCATTCAGGCTGGTGAGGGTCAGGGCCGAAGCGTCCTGGGGGTACAGGTTGCCGGCGGCGACAGTGCCGGTATCGGAGCGCATGGCCACCGCCTGCCCCTGGGAGTTGAGCGTGAACTGGATATTGATGATGCCCTGCGAACTGGTGAAAGTGGCACTTCCCTGGCCGTTGGAATCGATCAGGTAGCTGCCGTTGAAAGCCAGCCCCGGTGAAACGCCGGAGGATGCGTTGATGTCCTCGCTGCCGTTGCTGATGGTGCCGTCGCCATGGGCGGTGAATATGCCGGCCGCGGCCCACGGGCTGCCGGACTGGGTGCCGCTGAGGGCGAATATATAATTGCCGTTCAGCGAGACATTCGCGAAACTGATGCCGATGATCACCGAGGTGATGGCCACCGGATAGGCCTGCGGCGAGGCGCTGATGGTGACACTGCCGTTCGCCGGCGGGATGTTCGGAGCCGAATACAGCCCCTGGGGCGAGATTGTGCCCACGGTACCGTTGCCGCCGGGAAAGCCGTCCACGTACCAGAGCACGGTGGTGTTATTGCTGTTGCTGATGGTTGCGCTGAACTGCAGGGTGGTGCCCGCGGCGATACTGCTCACGGGCGGCTGGGCCAGAGTGATGTTGGGTATGACCAGTTGGGAGCTGCCGCCGCCACACCCCGCGAGCATGAGCATCACGCAAGGTATCAGCAGCTTTCTTGATAGTGAGATCATGTCGGCCTTTGCTCCTGGATGTTCCCGCGACCGCCGGTGTCCCGGGTGTCCGACCGGGTACCCGGTCATGTTTTAAACCTGTTGGTAGCTGGCGCTGCGAGCGCCAGGCCGCTTCATGCAACGCTCACCAGTCCCTCGGCCTGTATGTCGGCATGGTACGAGGAACGCACCAGCGCGCCGCTGGCCACATGCTGGAAGCCCAGCTGGTAACCCTTGAGCTCGATCTCCTTGAATTCCTCCGGTGTCACGTAGCGCACCACCGGATGGTGGTATCTGCTCGGCTGCAGGTATTGCCCCACGGTGAGCATGTCCACGCCGTGGTCGCGCAGATCCTGCATTACCGCGTAGATTTCGGGCAGTTCCTCGCCCAGACCCACCATGATGCCGGATTTGGTGGGGATATCCGCATGCGCCTGCTTGAATCTCTGCAGCAGCGCCAGCGAATGCCGGTAGTCGGAGCCGGGCCGCACCTCGCGATAGATGCGCGGTACGGTCTCCAGATTATGGTTGAACACATCCGGGGGGCTGGTGTGCATGAGTGCCAGCGCCACGTCCATGCGGCCGCGGAAATCCGGCACCAGCACCTCGATGCGCGTCTGCGGGCTCAGATTGCGGACGGCGCGGATGCAGTCCACGAAATGGCCGGCGCCACCGTCGCGCAGATCATCCCGGTCCACGGAGGTGACCACCACGTAACGCAGTCCCATGGCCTTGATGGTGTTCGCCAGATTCACGGGTTCGTCCGCGTCCAGCGCTCCCGGACGGCCGTGGGCCACGTCACAGAATGTACAGCGGCGCGTGCAGATGTCGCCCATGATCATGAAGGTGGCGGTACCCTTGCCGAAGCACTCGCCGATATTGGGGCAGGCGGCTTCCTCGCATACGGTGTGCAGGTGGTTGGCGCGCAGGATCTGTTTGAGGCGCGCCACTTCCGGGGTGGCCGGCGAGCGCACCCGGATCCACGGCGGTTTGCGCAGCGGCGTCACTGTGGGTTCGATTTTCACCGGGATGCGCGCCATCTTCTCGGCGGCGCTGAGTTTCTTGCCGGGTTCGAGGCGCGGACGCGGCGCGGCGGGGATGTCGCTCACGAAAGGTCCTTTGGTGTATCGGCGGCCGTGGGCCGCCGCGGGAGAAATCAGGCCTTATTGTAACCCAGCTGGTCGAGCAGCCGGGGTTTCAGCCGCGCGGCGACGGTATTCACATCCGCTGGCCCGCCCAGGTCTTTGAGTTGCGTGATTTCCAGGTCCGCATAACCGCAGGGGTTGATGCGGCTGAACGGTTCCAGGTCCATGGCGATGTTGAACGCCAAACCGTGGTAACTGCATCCGCGGCGTACACGCAGACCCAGCGCGGCGATCTTGCGGCCGCCCGGGGTGTATACCCCGGGCGCGTCGCGTCTGCCGGCGGCCTGGATCCCGAACTCCGCCAGGGTGGCAATGACGCTGTTTTCCAGGGCTTCCACCAGTGCCCGCACACCCAGTCGCAGGCGTTTCAGGTCAATCAGCGGATACACCACCAATTGGCCGGGACCGTGATAAGTCACCTGGCCGCCGCGATCGATATGGATGACGGGGATGTCACCGGGCGCGAGCACATGCTCCAGCTTGCCGGCCAGGCCCAGGGTATATACCGGCGGATGCTCCAGTAACCAGATCTCATCGCGGGTGGCGGCGTCGCGTGCCGCGGTGAATTGCTGCATGGCGCGCCAGGTGGGCTGGTATTCCACCCGGCCCAGATCCCGGAAAAGCGGCGGCTGGACTGGGCCTGTCACAGCGCCACCAGCACATGCTCGTTCCCGGACAGTTCCGCATAAAGCGCATCCAGCTGGGCGCGGTTGGCGGCGGCGATGGTGACGGTGAGCGAGATAAATCGTCCCTCGCGGCTCGGCTGCCGGGTCACGGCGAGGGTCTCGAAGGGCGCCGCATGCCGGCTGATTATGGCGGCCACCGCCGCATGGAATGCCGGCGTATCGCGGCCCATGATCTTGATGGGGAACTCCACAGGGAACTGCAGGGGAGCCTGGTTACTCATGGAGGTCGCCGCTCAGGGCGCCGCGGACAGCAGCGCGGTCTTGTATTGCTGCACATAATCGTACATGCACCGCCACAGCGGTCCGGGTTTGCCGTCACCGATCCCCCGGCCGTCCAGCTCGGTGACTGCGTACACCTCGCGGGTGGAACTGCTCAGCCAGATTTCCTGTGCGCGGTGTAACTGCGTTTCCGGAATGCGGCTTTCGCGGTACGCTAAACCATGGCTGACGGCCAGCTCCAGCAGCAGGTCACGGGTGATGCCGGGTAAAAGGTCAGTGGATTTTGGCGGAGTGACGATGACGCCGGCGTCCACGATGAACAGGTTGCTGGCGCTACCCTCGGTGGCGTGACCGTCCCGCAGCAGGATGGCTTCGCTGGCGTGCTGCTCCAGGGCTGTCTGCCGCAGCAGCACGTGGCCCAGCAGCGCCACCGACTTGATGTCACAGCGGTGCCAGCGGATGTCCGCGAGGGTGATTGCCCTGACGCCGTGTTCACGGATGGCGGCGGGCAGTTCATCCAGCGCGGAGGCCATGGCGAATACGGTGGGCGGGGTCTTTTGCGGGAACGCATGGTCGCGTCCGGTGTCGGTGCCGCGGGTCACCTGCAGGTACAGCGCCTGGTAACCGCCGCCGTTCTCCCGCACCAGGCGCTCGAGCAGCATGCTCCACTGCGCTTCATCGTGGGGATTTTGCAGGCGGATGCCGTCCAGACTGGACTGCAGCCGGCGCAGGTGATCGGCGGGCCGGAACAGCCTGCCGGCGTACACCGGGATTACTTCGTAGACGCCGTCGGCGAACAGGAAGCCGCGGTCCAGGGGCGAGATGCGCGCCGCGGCCACCGGCAGAAACTTGCCGTTGAGGTAGGCGACCGGCAGCGATACCGCCACGCGGCTATTTCCCGAGCAACAGCAGCACGCTGTCGTACAGACGCCGGAAGATGTTGCCTTCCGGCACCGCGCGCAACGCGTACAGCGGTATCTGGTTCAGCGGCTTGCCATCATAGGACAGGTTGAGCGTGCCGGCCGGGGCGCCGGCCGGGATCGGCGCCATCAACCCCGCGGGCGTCTGCAGCGCGGCGGCGAGTTCCTTATAGCCGCCCTTGGGGACGGTGACGTAGACATTATGTGTGACGCCCAC
>JAGWNO010000069.1 GCA_028871235.1 Gammaproteobacteria bacterium | reverse complement strand
GCTGTTGCACAACCAGGCCAATGTGCTCGACGCCGGCGGCATCTGGGCGAAGGATGGGCCGGTGTTCCTCAACGTGCGTGAGATGAACGGCCGCAGCAGCGCCCAAGGCATCTATATCTTCCGCATGCACGGTGCGCGTCAACTGGTGAGCGCCGCGCAGGCCAGTTCGGCGGTATTCAACGACGGCACTTGGACGCTGAAAGACCTGCGCGAGACCTATCTGACACCGGCTGGCGCCACCACGCAGCAGTCAGCGAGTCTTGCATGGCGAACTTTCCTGAGTCCGGGACTGCTGGGCCTGTTCGTGGTGGATACCGATAGCCTGTCGGCGCGCGGCCTGTATTCCTACATCGAGTACCTGCATGCCAATGACATCAATGCAGCACGTTATGTGGCCGCTTTCTGGGGCAAGGTGGCGCAACCCGTATCGCTGTTGGCGATGCTGTTGCTGGCTCTGCCGTTCGTGTTCGGACCGCTGCGTTCCGCCAGCGCCGGCCAGCGTCTGGTTACCGGCATGCTCATCGGTATCGGATTTTATGTGTTCAACAGCATCTTCATGCAGAGCGGTGTGGTGTTCGGCTTCAATCCGGTGCTGACGGCATGGTTGCCAACTGTGTTGCTGGCGGTCAGCAGTGCCGTCGCCGTCAGTCGGATACATTGAAGAGTTGGGGCGCGAGGAGTGCGAGGTCAGAAGAACTGGGAAAAATCTTGACACGGGAATTTCCCAAACCATATTCTTGAACGCCTCACGCCTCCTTTGACAGCAGCACCACACGCGTACCGGACAAATGGTCATGCCAGGCGAAGCCGCGCGTGTCCAGGCGCGGCCAGATGAATCCCAGCAGGGCCAGCAGCAGCGTCAGCGGCGCGGCGATGTGGTGCAGGCCCGGCTCCGGCTGTGCCTGGGCGTTGAAGAGGAGCTCACTGCCCAACACCAGCAGCAGCCAGGGGATCAGCATGGTCAGATAGCGGAGCAGCGCCCGGTACCAGCCGAGACCGGCGCCATCCATGCAGATCACCCGCACCCGCCAAGCGCACATGCCGAGGGTCTGACCGCCGTGGGTCCAGAATCCGCCGAAGAAGGCGTAACCGAGCGCCAGCAGGCCGAGCTGGTAAAACAATTTCGCACCGGGAGAGCCGGCATAGAAGGAATCGACGCCCTTGCCCCGGGCGAATGCCACGATACAGAAGGTTGCCAGGATGCACAGGGATGCGACCAGCAGGGCGTCATAACCGCCGCACGCCAATCGCCGGGCGAGTCCAGGTGCCGCCAAACCGGCGGACGGCGCCGTGGTGCGCGATGGTTGCGGAGAATCAGTTGCGCTCATGGGGGCAGGGCCGGCTGGAAAGTGGCGCTCCCTACCGGATTCGAACCGGTGTTTAAGCCTTGAGAGGGCTCCGTCCTAGGCCTCTAGACGAAGGGAGCTGAGTCGCAAAGGGAGTGGTATTATACGGACGCACCGGATTTGCTCAAGCTCGCCATCAAGAAGCGACCCCGTAAAAGTCATACGTGAGCACACAGGAACCTTCCGCCATTTCACCCGCCATCATCCCCCGCGCCGACCACAACATCTCGCGGGCCCACATTTCAGAAAACGCCCTCAAGGTGCTCTACCGCCTGAAAAATGCCGGCTATGAGCCCTACCTCGTGGGCGGCGGCGTGCGCGACCTGCTGCTGGGCCGGGAACCCAAGGATTTCGATATCGCCACCAATGCCCGCCCCGAGGAACTGCAGGCATTGTTCCGCAACTGCCGGCTCATTGGCCGGCGCTTCCGCCTCGCGCATGTGCATTTCGGCAGCGAGATCGTGGAGGTGGCGACCTTCCGCGCCACCCAGGAACCGGCCCACGACGAGGATGAAGGCGCCGATATCACCCATGATGGCAGCGGCCGCATACTGCGCGACAATGTCTACGGCACGCTGGAGCAGGATGCCTTCCGGCGCGACTTCACCGTCAACGCGCTTTACTACGACGTGCGTGATTTCTCCCTGCGGGATTATGTGGGCGGACTCGATGATCTCAGGGCCGGTTTGCTGCGCCTCATCGGAGATGCCGGGACCCGTTATCGGGAGGATCCGGTGCGCATGCTGCGGGCAGTACGTTTCGCGGTCAAACTGGGCTTCCGCATCCACGCGGATACTGAAGCACCAATCAAACATCTTGCTCCGCTGCTCGCTGACATCCCGCCGGCCCGGCTGTTCGAGGAAATCCTTAAACTGTTCCTGGCGGGTTTCGGCCTGCAGGCATTCGAGATGTTGCGGCATTACCGCCTGTTCGATCAGCTGTTCCCGCGTACTGAGACGGCGCTCACCACGGAAGAGCAAGGCTTCCCGCACACCTTCATCGCGAAGGCGCTGGCCAGCACCGATGCACGCGTGCTGGAGTACAAACCGGTGACACCCGCATTTCTGTTCGCGGCGCTGTTGTGGGAACCGGTGCGCCAGCAGGCGGCGGGGCTGCAGGCCCAGGGGGTGCATCCCAGCGAGGCGTTGCGACGCGCCGCCGACGAGATCGTCTCGGAACAGATTACCCGCGTGGCGTTGCCGCGCCGCTTCGCCACGCCCATGATAGAGATCTACCAGATGCAACCGCGTTTCGCGCAGCGTGAGGGCAAACGACCGCTGCGCCTGCTCAGCCATCCACGCTTCCGCGCCGCCTATGATTTCCTGGTGTTGCGCGCCGAGGCGGGCGAAGTGGAGCGGGAACTGGCTGACTGGTGGACGCAACTGCAGGTTGCCGATGCGGAAGCCCAGCGCACACTGTTGAGCACAGCCAGCCATGCACCCCAGGCCGGCCACCGGCGTCGGCGCCGGCGGCGCAGCGAGGCGGTGCGACCGGCTTGATGCACATGCTTGCGCCGGTGCTGGCCTATGTGGGACTCGGCAGCAACCTGGACGGGCCGGCCGCGCAGCTGCGCCTCGCTCTAGCGGAATTCACGGAGCTGCAGGACACGCGGCTCGTGGCTGCTTCTCCTTTATATAGGAGTGTACCGCTGGGTCTCAGCGACCAGCCGGACTATATCAACGCGGCGGCGGCGCTGGTCACGCGGCTGGCGCCCTTGGTATTGCTGCATGCGCTGCAGGTCATCGAAGTGCGACACGGCCGGCGGCGCGACGGTCCGCGTTGGGGGCCACGCACCCTGGATCTGGATCTGCTCGTTTACGGCCAAACCTGCATGCAAACGCCGGAACTCACACTGCCCCATCCGGGCATACCGGAGCGCAGTTTCGTCCTGTATCCTCTCGCGGATATCGCGCCGGGGCTGGTGATCCCCGGCCACGGCACAGTAGAGGCACTGCGCGAGCGTTGCGACCCGCACAGTATCGCAGCCCTCAGGGAAATGACGCATGAGTGAAGCTCAGCCCCGCTATCTGGTTGTGGAAGGTCCCATCGGCGTCGGCAAGACCAGCCTGGCGAAAAGACTTGCCGAGACCTTCGGCGGCGAACCGCTGCTGGAGCGTGCCGCCGACAACCCTTTCCTGGAGCGTTTCTACCGCGACCCAAGGAGCGTCGCACTGCCAACGCAGTTGTCGTTCCTGTTCCAGCGCGCCCGTCAACTGCAGCAATTGCGCCAGGGAGATATATTCACGCTGCTGCGGGTGGTGGATTTCATGCTGGAGAAGGACCGGTTGTTCGCACAGCTAAACCTGGATGATGACGAACTGGCGTTGTACGAACAGGTGTATCAGCGTTTCACCCTGGACGCACCGGCCCCGGATCTGGTGGTGTATCTGCAGGCACCAGTTGAAGTGTTGATGCAACGGGTGGTGCGCCGCGGCGTCGGCTACGAGCAGTTCATCCAGCGCGACTATTTGGAGCGGATCGCAGATGCTTACGCACGTTTCTTCCATTATTACGCGCGTTCACCGTTGCTGATCGTGAACGCCAGCGATATCAACCTGGTGGACAGCGCGGAGGATTACGGCCTGCTGGTGCAGGAGATCCGCCGTGTGAAGAGCGGCCGCCATTATTTCAATCCACGGCCACGCTAGTTTCCGGAGACACTCTTGATGTTTATCCCCGCGGCCCGCATGCTGATGACATCCCGTTAACGGAGCAGGTATGTACACCCAGCCTGAAAACCGCAGTAAGACGGAAAAGCTCAGTCTCACGGCGTTGGCGAAGATGAAGGCCGCAGGCGTGAAACTCGCCTGTCTCACGGCCTATGACGCCAGCTTCGCCGCGCTGCTGGATCAGGCGGGCGTGGATGTAGTGTTGGTGGGAGATTCACTCGGCATGGTGATACAGGGGCATGCCACTACCGTGCCGGTGACCATGGAAGACATGATCTATCACAGTCGTATGGTGGAGCGCGGGCTCAAGCGAGCGTTCTTCATGGTGGACATGCCCTTCATGAGTTATCCGACACCGGATATCGCTCTGCGTAATGCCGCGCGTCTGATGCAAGAGGGCGGCGCACACATGGTGAAACTGGAGGGCAGCAGCCATCAGGCGGATATCGTGCGCTGCCTCATCGGCAACGGCGTGCCGGTCTGCGCCCATCTGGGCCTGCGTCCCCAGTCGGTGCACAAGTTAGGCGGTTTCAAGGTGCAGGGGCGCGGTGAAAACGCCGCGCGACAGATGCTGGAAGATGCGCTGCTGCTGGAACAGGCGGGGGCCGACATTATCCTGCTGGAATTGATCCCGCGGGCGCTGGCGGCGGAGATCACCCGCAAATTACATGTGCCTGTCATCGGTATCGGCGCGGGTCCTGAGGTGGACGGACAGATACTGGTGCTCTACGACATGCTGGACATCACGCCGGGGCACAGACCCAAGTTCGCGCGCAATTTCATGGACGGCGCCAGCAGTCCGCGCGCTGCCGTTGAGGCCTATGTAAAAGCGGTGCGGGCGGGAACCTACCCCGCGCCGGAACATTGTTTCGACTGAACATGGCGCTGCTCACCACCCATACCATCGCGGAGCTTCGCCGGCGTATCCAGCGCTGGCGCGACGTTCAGCAGAAGATCGCACTTGTGCCCACTATGGGCAACCTGCACAAAGGCCACATCGAACTGGTGAATCGCGCTCACGAACTGGCGGACCGGGTGGTGGTGAGTATTTTCGTGAACCCGCTGCAGTTTGGGCCCGACGAGGATTACCCCGGTTATCCGCGCACCCTGGAAGCGGATCAGGTGCAACTGGCGGTAGCCGGCACCGACATCCTGTTCGTCCCGGATGCGAAGGAGATGTACCCCACCGGTACGGAGAATATCGCCAAGGTGGAGATCGCAGGACTGTCCGAGATCCTCGACGGTGCATACCGTCCCGGCCATTTCATCGGTGTAGCCACGGTGGTGGCCAAGCTGCTCAACATAGTGCGGCCGGATGTGGCGCTGTTCGGCCAGAAAGACTACCAGCAACTCGCTGTCATCCGCCGCATGGTGCGTGACCTGTGCATGCCCATCGAGATCGTGGGTATGGCCACGGTGCGCGAGGCAGACGGTCTGGCCCTGAGTTCGCGCAATCAATACCTGAGCAAATCCCAACGCGCCGTCGCGCCGCTGCTATACAGGACGCTGCGCGAACTGGTGGCGCTCCTGCGAACCGGCGAGCGCGATTTCACACGGCTGGAACGCGAGGCGGTGCAGAAACTCACTGCTGGCGGGATGCGTCCCGATTATGTCTGTATCCGCATGGCCGGCAGCCTGGCACAACCGGACGTGAACACCACACGCTTCGTGGTGCTGGCTGCCGCCTGGCTCGGCAAGGCACGCCTGATCGACAACCTGGAAGTCGATATTCTGACCCAGGCGGATCAGACCCAGAGGTTGAGACCTGCACGAGCACCAGAGTAAAATGCTGCCGCTGTCAAAACAGATTCCACCCGCACCATGCAACTCACCCTGCTTAAAGCCAAGCTGCACCGTGCCTGTGTAACCCACGCGGAAGTGGATTACGAGGGTTCCTGTGCCATAGACGGCGACCTGCTGGATGCCGCTGGCATACTTGATTACGAGCAGATCCACATCTATAACGTCAGCAACGGCGAGCGTTTCACCACCTATGCCATCCGCGCCGAGGCCGGCTCCGGTATCATCTCCGTGAACGGCGCCGCGGCCCACCGTGCCCAGCCCGGTGACCGGGTCATTATCTGCGCCTATGCAGCGCTGAACGCCGCCGAGGCGGTCAATTTCAAGCCGCGGCTAATCTACCTCAACGAGCACAACAGGATTATCCGCACAGCCAACGCCATCCCGGTCCAGGCCGCCTGAAAAGGGGCTTTTGGACGCCCAGCGGCGTCGCTGCGATGCTGTATCGTGAGGAACCGGCGGTGACATTTCCCCTGTGAAACGCTAACTTAGCGTCGTCCGGCCAGGGAAAACGCATGCCTTCCATCACCCAGTCAATCGCCTGGCAGAAACTCGCGGCTCACCGCGTCCATTGCGAAGGCATGGCATTGCCGCAACTGTTCATGCGGGATACGGCGCGGGCCAAGGATTTCCGTGTGCTGCTGCCGGGTTTACTGGTGGATTATTCCCGGCATTTGCTGCATCGTGAAACCTTGACGCTGCTGCTGCAGCTGGCGGAGACCGCGGGCGTGTCCGGCTGGCGCAGGCGTCTGTTCGAGGGCGAGTCCCTGAACAACACCGAGGGCCGCGCGGCGTTGCACATGCTGCTGCGCACCGCATCCCGGGATACGCCGGCGGCGTTGCAGGAGCAAGCAGCGGAAGTGACGGCCATGCTGGCGCGTGTGTGTGCGTTCGCCGCTGCCGTACGCGACGGCAGCATGCGCGGCGCCACCGGCCGAACCATCAGCGACATCATCAATATCGGAATCGGCGGCTCCCACCTGGGGCCGGAACTGGTCATCGAGGCGCTGGCACCCATCGGTGGATCGTCGCTGCGCAGCCATTTTGTTTCCAACGTGGATCCGCAGCACGTTGCTGGCATACTGGCGGGAGTGGATCCGGCGCGCACGCTGGTGATCGTGACATCCAAAACCTTCACTACCCATGAGACCCGAGTCAACGCCGAGACGGTACGCACCTGGCTGGCAAAGGCACTGGGGCCGCAGGCGGTAGCGCAGCATTTCGTCGCCGTGTCGGCGAGTCCGGACAAGGCGCGAGCATTCGGCATGCTGGCGGAGCGGGTATTCGACTTCCGGGAGTGGGTTGGCGGACGTTATTCCCTGTGGTCTGCCGTGGGCCTGCCAATCGCCATTGCCTTGGGACCGGACACATTCCGGGCACTGCTGGCAGGAGCGGCACAGATGGATCGGCATTTCCTGGAGGCCCCGCCGGAAAGGAACGCACCCATCATTCTGGCATTGCTGGGTGTGTGGTATGCGAATTTCTTTGGTGCGCAGACGCGCGCGGTGATCCCGTATCGCCACAGCCTGCAGCTGCTGCCCGCTTACCTGCAGCAGCTGGAGATGGAGAGCAATGGCAAGCGCGTGCGGCGCAACGGCGAAGCGGTGGATTATGCTACCGCGCCGGTGATCTGGGGGGATGTAGGCAGCAACGCCCAGCATGCTTTCTTTCAGCTGCTGCACCAGGGCACCGTGCTGGTGCCGGTGGATTTCATCGCCGTGCTCAGGGACGACACCGGCAACCAGCACCAGCAGTACATGCTGCTGGCCAACTGCTTCGCCCAGGCGGAGGCGCTCATGCACGGCCGCAGCGAAACGCAGGCGCAGCAGGAGCTCACGGCCCTGGGAGTCACGCATGCGCGGCTCGAGCTGCTGGCGAAACACCGGACCTTCCCGGGAAACCGCCCCAGTTGCATGCTTGTTCTGGACCGGCTGGACGCCCGGACCCTGGGCATGCTCATCGCCCTGTATGAGCATCGCACCTTCGTGCAGAGCTGTATCTGGGACATCAACCCCTTCGACCAGATGGGGGTGGAGCTGGGCAAGCAGCTTGCGGGGCAGATACTGCAGGGTTTGGAAGGCGATGCACCACGGATGCTCACGGATGCGGCCACGCGCCTGCTGGTGGAACAGGCGCTGCACGGCGACCTCAAGCGTTAAACTTGATGCCATCGGCAACGGATTCCAATACATGCAACGAAGTTATCCATGAGCGCAACCGCCGAACAGACCAAACCAAATCCAGCCGGCCATGTCGAGCAATTCCTGCGCAGCGGCTACACTGTGCTCACCGGCGCCATCCCTGCCGTCAGCGCACAACTGGCCGCCACATATGCACTGCTGCAACAGCAATGGCCCGGCTACTATCAGTCCGAGGATTTATTCAAGGCGGCCCTGGGCCGCTATGCCGATGCGCTGAGCGAGAGCCTGCTGCTGGAGCTGCAACCAGCGGTGGAGCAGGCCACCGGGCTGCAGCTGCTGCCGTGCTATTCCTATCTGCGCATCTACTTCAACGGCGCGGTATTGCCGCGGCATCTGGATCGTCCCTCCTGCGAGATCAGCACCTCCCTGACACTTGGCTTCAGGGCGCCGGCACTATGGCCGCTGTGCGTGCAGAGCGATGGCCAGGACAAGAGCTTGCCGCTCGGATCCGGAGATATGCTCATCTATCGCGGCGCCGATGTGCCTCACTGGCGGGAGCCCTTCGCCGGGGAATACTGGGTACAGACCTTCCTGCATTACGTGGATGCCAACGGGCAGTACACCGACTTCAAGTTTGACGGCCGCGAACGCATCGGTCCCTTCGACAAGCGCACCATGCAGCGTCACTTCCAGCGGCCGGCGAGTGTCGGCCAGTTCGACAAGCCGGCGGTGGTGGCGGGAGACGCACCCTGCCCGTGCGGCAGCGGCCTGCGCTTCCGGGATTGTCACGGGCGTAATGTAAAAGACTGATTTGCAAATGCGGGTGGGAATTTAGGCTTGTATAGCGTATTTAGCCCCGTGTTGCGCAAGTGCCCAGGCCACGTGTTCACGCACGAGTCCCGAGGGATGATCAGCGCGCGCCCTGAGCGCCGTCGTCGCCGTCTCCGAATCCGACGCGTTTCCCAGCGCCACAGCGATATTCCGCAACCAGCATTCATAACCCGTGCGCCTGAGCGCGCCGCCTTCGGTGCGCTTCAGGAATTCCTCCTCTGTCCAGTTGAAAAGTTCCACCAATGCGGCGTCATCCAAACCGTTGCGCGGCGTGAAATCCCGCACCGGAGTGACTTTTGCGAACTTGTTCCAGGGGCAGAACAGCTGACAGTCATCGCAACCGAATACACGGTTGCCGATGGCTTTGCGGAACTCCACCGGGATGCTGCCCTTGTGCTCGATGGTGAGATAGGCGATGCAGCGGCGCGCGTCCAGCTGGTAGGGCGCGACGATAGCCCGGGTCGGGCACACATCCATGCAGGCGTGACAGCTGCCGCAGTGATTGTTGGCGGGTGCGTCTACCGGCAATGGCAGGTCGGTGAATAACTCGCCCAGGAAGAACCAGGAACCGGTATCTTTGTTGATGAGGTTGGTGTGTTTGCCGATCCAGCCAAGGCCGGCATTGCGCGCCAGCGCTTTTTCCAGCACCGGGGCGCTGTCGGTAAAGACGCGGTAGCCAAACTCGCCCACCTCCTGCTCGATGTGTTCAGCGAGCTTCTGCAATCGGCCGCGCAAAACTTTGTGGTAATCGCGACCAAGGGCATAGCGGGCGATATAGGCGTACCCGGATTTGCCGAGCAAGCCCTTCGCCGCGCCGGTACCGCCGGGCCAGTAGTCCATGCGCGCCGAGATCACCCGCAGCGTGCCCGGCACCAGCTCGGCCGGCCGGCTGCGACGGGTGCCGTGGCGCTGCATATACCGCATCTCCCCATGCCGCTGCTGCGCCAGCCAGCGGAGCAGGTGCTGCTCGTCCTCCGGCAGCCCTGTGCCGCTGATACCCAGCTGCTGGAAACCCAGTTCCCGGCCCCAGCCCTTAATGCGGGCGGCGAGGGCGGAGAAATCAACGGCGCGGGTGGATGTCCTGGACATGAACGGGCTGCGGAAGAGGTGCTGTATATAATGCCTGTCATGCAGCCCTTTCCCCAAGAACTCTACAACGCCGCGCAATCACGCGAACTGGACCGCCGCGCCATGGAGGAGCAGGGCATCCCCGCTGCTGAACTCATGCGGCGTGCGGGCGAGGCGGCATGGCGTGTGCTCAGGGGCCGCTGGCCCCAGGTACGCCATATCGCTGTAGTGGCCGGTGCCGGCAATAACGCTGGTGACGGCTATGTGGTTGCCGCCGGGGCCTTGCGTGACAGGCGGCAGGTGACTGTGGTGAACGTGGGCGATGCGACGCGCCTGTCCGGGGCCGCCGCGGACGCGCGCAAACAGTACCTCGAAGCGGGCGGGCGCGAACAGGTGTTTTCCGGCGCGTCACCGGCGGCAGAGGTGCTGGTGGATGCCTTGCTCGGCACCGGCCTCGACCGGCCGCTGCAGGGTGACTGGGCGGAGGCGGTGCGAGTCATGAACGCTTGCGGAAAACCGGTGCTGGCACTGGATATTCCCTCGGGTCTTAATGCCGACACCGGCGCCATCATGGGTGTGGCGGTGCATGCAGCGGCGACCGTGACTT